>CAKTEZ010000049.1 GCA_934553255.1 uncultured Oscillospiraceae bacterium | reverse complement strand
GGCGACATCGCGCCGAGCGTCACGCCCTGATAGAGCTGCACGCGGTCGCCGATGACGGTCGTCTCGCCGACGACCACGCCCGTGCCGTGGTCAATGGAGAAATACTCGCCGATGGTCGCGCCGGGATTGATGTCGATGCCCGTCTGGGAATGGGCGTACTCCGTCATGATGCGCGGGATCATCGGCACCTGCTCCAAGTACAGCTCATGCGCGATGCGATAGATAAAGATGGCGAACATGCCCGGATAAGACAGGATGATCTCCTGCCGGCTGGAGGCGGCGGGGTCGCCGTTGTAGTTCGCCATCAGGTCCTTGAGCAGCAGCTCCTGAATGTGGGGCAGGCGCTCCATCATTGCGTCGCAGACCTCGACCGCGCAGCGCTCGCCCTCCTCCCCCTCCGGCATGACCAACGCAAGCTGGCGGAGAAGCTTATCGTAAACATGCCCCATGAGCAGGGCGCTGTATTGCTCCGGCGGGAGCTTCAGCAGGTCCCTGTCGCCGTAGTAGGCCGGAAACAGGATCTTCTGAAAATCGCGGATGATCTCGATGACCGCCGCACGGCTCGGCAGGCGCAGCGCGTCGCCGTAGAGCAGCATGTCGCTTTTCTGATAGTTCTCCGCCACGCGCGCGGCGGCGGAATGAATGATCTCGTTCTTCCCTGACATGGTCAATCCCCCTGATACATCAGTGTGGACAGATAGCGCTCGCCGCCGTCCGGCAGCAGCGCAACAACGGTCTTTCCTTCATTTTCCGGACGGCGCGCGAGCTGCGTTGCCGCCCAGAGCGCGGCGCCCGCGGTAATGCCGACGAGTACGCCCTCACACGCGACCATGTCGCGCCCCGCGGCGTAGGCGTCCTTCTCGCGGACGCAGACGATCTCGTCGATCAGCGAGACATCCATGTTCTTCGGAATGAAATTCGCGCCGATGCCCATCAGGCCGTGCGCCCCCGCCTTTCCGCCAGAAAGCAGCGGCGAACCGGCAGGCTCGACTGCGACGAGCCGGACATTCGGATTTTTCTCGCGCAGGTATCTCCCCGTGCCGGAGAAGGTCCCGCCCGTGCCGATGCCCGCGACAAAAATATCCACCTGTCCGTCGGTGTCGCGCCAAATCTCCGGTCCCGTGGTGCGGTAGTGCGCCTCCGGATTGGCGGGGTTATCGAACTGTGCAGGAATGAAGCTCTTCGGCGTGACCGCCGCCAGCTCCTCCGCCTTTCGCACCGCACCCGCCATGCCCCCTGCGGCCGGCGTAAGCACCAACTCCGCGCCGTAGGCGCGCAGCAGGCTCCGGCGCTCAACACTCATGCTCTCCGGCATGGTGAGGATCACGCGGTAGCCATGGACCTTTGCCATCGCCGCAAGGCCGATGCCTGTGTTCCCGCTGGTCGGCTCGATGATCACGCTGCCCTCGGTGAGCTTTCCCTCCGCCTCCGCGCACTCGATCATGTGCTTCGCCACACGATCCTTGGCGCTTCCCGCCGGATTGCGGCATTCCAGCTTGGCAAGCATTCTCGCGTGCAGGCCGTGCTTTTTCTCGTAACGACACAGCTCCAGAAGCGGGGTGTTCCCCACAAGTTCGGCGACGGACGAGTAGACGTTCATAAAGGGCGCTCCTTTCCTGAAAATACAGATAAAATGATAGGATATTATATGCGCTGAGCAGGCGCATTGCAAGCCCTTTTCCGCCCGCCTCCGAAAAAGCGGCGAAAACGCAAAAATACCCCTTGCATTTTTGAAATTGCTGTGCTATGATACACAAGCTGTCCGAGAAAGGACATGCGCCGTTAGCTCAGCTGGATAGAGCGTCTGGCTACGGACCAGAAGGCCGGGGGTTCGAATCCCTCACGGC
>CAKTEZ010000048.1 GCA_934553255.1 uncultured Oscillospiraceae bacterium | reverse complement strand
TTCGGCATCCTCATCCCCATCGTGCTTCCTATCTTCAACGCGGCTCCCGACCTGCAGATCATGGGCATTTCCGCCTGCCTCGCCGGTGCGGTCTGCGGCGACCACTGCTCGCCCATCTCCGACACGACCATCATGGCGTCTGCCGGTGCGAATTGCAACCACATCGACCATGTTTCCACGCAGATCCCCTACGCCGTCACCGTGGCTGCCATCTGCTTTGTGAACTACATCATCGCGGCGTTCGTCCGCAATGTGGTCATCAGCCTCGCCATTGGCGTGATCCTGGTCATTGGCACGCTGCTGGTCATCCGCTCCATGCAGAGCAAGAAGACCGCGTAAGCCGCCCGCGTCCGTTTCACGCACATAAAACTGCTCCGACCGGAAAACCGGTCGGAGCAGTTTTTTCATCAAAAGCCGCCGCTCATCTTGCGCGCAGCTGCCAGAACGCCACGGCGCTCGCCGCCGCCACATTGAGTGAGTCCACGCCGTGCGCCATGGGAATCTTCACCGTGTAGTCGCACGCCGCGACGGTACGCGGGGAGAGTCCGTCCCCCTCGGTGCCAAGCACGATGGCGAGCCGCGGCTCGGCGGTGAGCCGCGCGTCCTCGATGCTTACGGAGTCGTCCGTCAGCGCCATCGCCGCCGTTCGGAAGCCGAGCGCGTGCAAACGCTCGATGCCTCGCCGCGGCCAGTCAGCGGGGTCCTCGCCGATGCGCGCCCACGGCACCTGAAAGACCGTACCCATGCTCACGCGCACGGCGCGGCGGTAAAGCGGGTCGCAGCAGGTGGGGGTCACCAGTACCGCGTTGATGCCGAGCGCGGCTGCCGAGCGGAAGATCGCGCCCACATTCGTGTGGTCCACGACGCCCTCCAGTACCGCTACGCGCCGCGCATCCGCGCAGATCTCCTCCACGCTGGGAAGCCTCGGTCGCCGCATGGCGCACAGCACGCCGCGCGTCAGCTCAAAGCCGGTCAGCCGCGCGAGCGTTTCGCGCTCTGCGGTGTAGACGGGAATGCTGCCGCAGCGGGAGAGAATGGGCTGCGCGTCGCCGTCGATATGCCGTCGTTCCATCAAAAGCGAGAGCGGCTCGCAGCCCGCGTCGAGCGCGGTGGCGATGACCTTGGGGCTTTCGGCGATGAAAACGCCCTTGTCCGGCTCCAGCCGATTGCGGAGCTGCGCCTCAGTCAGGCGGGCGTAAACGCCCATTTCCGGCGCGGCAAGGTCGGTCACTTCAATAATGTGCGGCATACGGTCCAGACTCCTCTCGTTCCGCCGACGGCGGGTGTCATGACAACAGTATAGCAAACGCGCGGGGCCTTGTCCACGCAAACTTCAGGATTCCGCCGCCTTCGACCGAAGACGACCGATAAATTTTGGCTGCGGGTGTTGACATAGCGAGAGAGACGTGGTACATTAGTTGTTGCCGATCTCCGCCGGTGTGGTGGAATAGGTAGACACAGGGGACTTAAAATCCCCCGGTAGCGATACTGTACCGGTTCGAGTCCGGTCACCGGCACCAGTATTTTCTCAAGTAAATATCGCGGAGTAGAGCAGTTGGTAGCTCGTCGGGCTCATAACCCGGAGGTCGGAGGTTCAAGTCCTCCCTCCGCAACCAGAAAGTCCTGATTTCTTGCGAAATCAGGACTTTTTCCGCACTTTTGTGTCCAATATCTTACTTGCCATTTTTTCTGACCCAAACGCTGACCCCAACGGGAGCGGATAGCGGAAAGCACTATACCGCGCCAGAGAGGATGTTACCCATTGTTTTTGCCGCTTCACGCTTGGCGGAGGTCGTTACATGAGCGTAGGTGTCCAGCGTGAAGCCTGCCGAAAAATGTCCCAGCATACCAGACACGGTCTTGATGTCCACGCCGTTTTGCAGGGCCAGCGTTGCGAAGGTGTGGCGTAGGTCATGAAAACGCACCTTCGGCAGCCCTGCCCGCTTCAGGACGCGGTGCAGCATGTGCAACACGCTGTCCGGCGACATGGGGCCTCCCGTCGGGGACGGAAACACCCATTCGCTGTTCCCAACTTTGCATTTCTGCATTTTCAGAACGCTTATCGCATCTGCCGACAGGGGCAGGGTGCGGTAGGCGTTTTTCGTTTTCAGCGGCATCTCAATGATTTTGCCGTCGATGCGCCCGATCTGCCGTTGAACCCGGAGGTCTCCTTTTTCCAAATCAATGT
>CAKTEZ010000047.1 GCA_934553255.1 uncultured Oscillospiraceae bacterium | reverse complement strand
GTGCTTGTCAAGTTCTTCGTTGTTTAATTTACAAGGTACACGCTCCAACCGCGGAACAGTTGATAGATTACCACGCCATTTGCGGTTTGTCAACGGTTTTCCCCAATTTTAGGCATCTCGTTTGACCGCTCAGCAGCTGTTCACCATAAGTTAAACTTATATCTCATATCCAACGAGCTGATCGTATCGCATCAGCAGCAGCGCGATCTGCGCGCGGGAGATCGCCTGCGTGGGATACCAGACACACTCGTCCTCGGCGATCAGTCCCGTTTCCCACGCCCAGCGCACCGCGCTCAAACCGTCCTCCGAGACCTTGGGTGCATAGGGATAATCCTCCAACGACGCATTGGAAGCCGGATCCCCCGCCACATGGTGCAGGACCGTCAAAACCTCCTCGCAGGAAAAATACTCATTTACGCCGAAGGTATCCGCTCCGGTCTTTCCGGTGATATAGCCATTGGAGTCCGCCCAGTTCACACAGTCGTAATACCATTCATAATCCGGCACATCGGTGTAGGTCCGGCGCGGAGAAGCGACCGGCTCGCCGCCGACAAAGCGGTAAAGGATCATGGCGAACTGTGCGCGCGTCATGCCGAAATCCGGACGAAAGCGCTCCGTGCCGTCCGGATCGCGCGTCCCATTCATCAAGCCGTTAGAGACGACATAATTCACCGCATCAAGACACCATGCGCTCTCCTCCAGATCCACAAAGGTGTGCGACACCTGCTCGCCGTCCGTCTCCACCGTGATGGTCACGCCGCCGCCATCCGGCAAGATCGTCATCTCGCCCAATGGCTTCCCCTTGGGCAGCATCGTCGCGGTCTGCGTTACGTCCGACGGTGCGTCCGGTTCATTTTCGCCGCGCTTCCCGCAGCCGCGCACGAGCAGCATAACGATCAGCAGCGCGGCAAGCAGCGCCAACAGAATCAGTTTCTTCCGCATGGTCTCCTCCCGTTCTTTGTTCCTCGCAGGCTTTCGTCTTGTAAACAGTTCTATTTCTTTGCGGCCATTTCGGAGACCTTGCGCCGCAGCGCCAGCTCCGCCTCGTGCGGATCGGAGATCTCCCACACCGCGCTTTCCATCGGGCAGAATCCCGTATCCATGCGATTGCGAATAGCGGGAACCACCTTGTCCGCAGCCGCATCAATGCCGTTTGCACGCAGCGTTTCCATCGCCGGAGCGCTCATCAGCGGCGCATAGACGGCGCGAACGCCCAGAAGCACATACAAAAAGGCCGCCGCTTTTCCGACGATACGGTCCGCCGCGCTCGCCCCCGCAAGGTCCGCGCCCTCGTCCAACCAGCGAAGCAGCGGGCAAACGCCGCGCTCCACGGCGATAAATTCCCGTTCCGCCCTGCAGGCCGCGCAGGTGTATTCTTCCTGTTCCAACAGCGCCTTCGCCCGTGCCATATCCTCGTTCATACCGCGATCCCTTTCGACAAAATCTTTTCTTATCATACCTACTCGCTAAGCCGATGTCAAGTTTTTATGTCTCCCTTGCATTTTCCGCCGCGGTACGCTATACTGAAAAAAACACAGAAAATGGAGAAGTCTATGGCACAGAAGAAAAACCGCATTCATGACTGGCGTAAGCTCAAATGGCCCTTTACCGTCAGCTTCCTATACTATGCGCTCATCTGTCTGTTCACCGGAACGGCGGAGGCTTCGGAAATCGGCTTTGCGAGCGTTCTGGCGCTCGCGCTCATTGTTGACGCTTTCGCCTACGGCTGTTATCTTTTCTTCCTCAGCCGCTATGAGGAGAATATGAACAAGCTATGGTTCGTGTTCATTCTCGCCTATGCGCTGGTGTCGTATGAGCAGCTCGGCATTCTCTGGCAGATGCTTGCCGCCCGCGCAGCCGCCTGATATCCTATCGTAAAAAAGGAAGTCCGCGCTGCGCGGACTTCCTTTTTTCTGTTCACGTCTTTTCAGAACCGTCCGCCCTTGACGCGGAAGGTCATCTCCGGCTTCTTGATGCTCACCTTGGTATCGCTCTCGACCGACTCGGTCAGGAAGGCGTTGCCGCCGATGACCACATTGTCGCCGACCTCCGTCGCGCCGCCGAGCAGCGTCGCGCCGGCATAGATGGTCACATCGCTGCCGATCTTCGGATGGCGGCGCGCCCCGGGCGTACCGGAATGATGCATTCCGGCGGGCGACATCGCGCCGAGCGTCACGCCCTGATAGAGCTGCACGCGGTCGCCGATGACGGTCGTCTCGCCGACGACCAC
>CAKTEZ010000046.1 GCA_934553255.1 uncultured Oscillospiraceae bacterium | reverse complement strand
CCGTTTCCGCTGCGTCGATGGCGCTCTATCTTGTCTTCGCCCTCTGTTGGAACGCGGGCGACACGGACGCGCTTTTGCGGCTCGCCGGCAGCGCGGATACCATGCAGACCGTCGCCGTCTCCCTCGGGAAATACACCGTCGGCTACTGCCTGCTTGCCTGCCTTGAGCGCGTGAGCGCGATGCTGCTGCACATCTCACTCTCCGTTTTTGTGTTCGCTGCTGCGCGGGACCGTTCCAAGCACGGGTACCTCGCCTTTGCCATCGGCCTGCACGCGGTTTTCGATATGCCCGCCGCGCTCTATCAGTTCGGCTATATCAAGGAGCTTTTCCCAGTCGAGCTTTGGCTCATCGTCTGCGCGCTCTACGCGCTTCGCAGCGCCCGCAAATGCTATCTCGAAGAATGTGACGCATAAAGGAGAAGAATTATGGAACCCATCAAATTAGGCCGCTACCGCCACTTCAAGGGCAACGAGTACGAGGTCGTCGGCCTTGCCAGACACAGCGAAACCTTGGAGGATATGGTCGTCTACCGCGCGCTCTACGGCGAGCATGGACTTTGGGTGCGTCCCGCCGCCATGTGGAACGAGACCGTCGAGCGTGACGGCAAGACCTACCGCCGCTTCACCTACCTCGGCGAATGACGGACTATACGCTCGTCCGCTCGCGGCGGCGGACGCTTTCCATGGAGTTGAAGCGCGACGGCACGGTGGTCGTCCGTGCGCCGCTGAGGCTCGGCGCGGAAAAGATCGACGCCTTTGTCGCCGCGCATGAAGCGTGGCTCGTCCGCGCCCGCGCGCGGCTCTCCGAGCGTCTTGCCGCGCATCCCGAACCGACGGAGGCCGAGCGCGAGGCGCTCCTTGCGCGCGCAGGAACCGAGCTGCCGCGGCGCGTGGCATACTGGAGCGGTGTGACCGGCCTTGTGCCGACCGGCGTAAGGATCACGGACGCGAAAACGCGCTTCGGCAGCTGCAATTCCAAAAACAGTCTTTGCTTCTCGTGGCGGCTCATGCAGTACCCCGACGAGGCCGTTGACCTTGTTGTGGTCCATGAGCTGTGCCACATCGCGCACCATGACCACGGCGCGGGCTTTTATGCCCTGCTCGGCAGCATACTCCCCGACTACCGCGAGCGCATGAAGCTGCTCCGGCAGTAGGCAGCGGAATGGGAGCGGAAAAGCGCAGCTTTTCCGCTCCCATAGCTTTTTTATTCAGCCTATGAATTTCGGCACGAGTACGCCATGCGGCGTCTGCGCCGTCAGTTCAAAGGAATTGCCCTCCAGCCGGTGGATCTCGGAGGCGGGATAGAGGCGCAGAAATTCCTCTGCCGTGCCGATCACATCGTAGCCGTGTCTGCCGTGGCGGTAGTGCATCGGCACGGTCACGCGCGGGGCGATGGCGTCCGCCACGCGCTTCGCCGTTTCCGCGTCGATGGTGTAGTACCCGCCGACGGGGATCAGCAGCGCGTCGCAGCCGCGCAGCGGTGCGAGCTGTTCCGCGCTCAGCTCGTGGCCGAGGTCGCCCAGATGCACGACCCGCAGCCCCTCGGCGGCGAGAAGGTGCACAGTATTCGTCCCGCGCAGCGCGCCGCCCTGATCGTCGTGAAAGCTTTCGACCGTCTCCACCGTGAACGGATCGTCCGCGCACGCCGTTACCTCCACGGCCTCCACATAATTGTGGTCACGGTGCTGGTGCGAGCAGAGCACCTCGTTCGCGGCAATGTGCAGCGGCGGATAGCTCTCGACCGTATAGGGATCGAGCACAATGCGGCAGCCGCCGCTTTCCACGGCAAAGCAGGAATGTCCCAGCCAGGTGAGCTTCATAAGCAGTTCTCCTTATTCTTCGTTTTTCGGCTCCTCGTCCGCGGGGAGCTTGTTCTTCTTTTTGCCGAGGCGGAAAAGCGGCTTCTTCCTGCGCGCCGCGCGCACGAGGACCACGGCGGCTGCCGTCAGCACCAGCAGGAAGATCCAGCTGCCCGCCAAGAAGAGGACCAGCTCCTCAAAGAATTCGCCCGCAGCGCGCAGGCCGTCCGTAAAAGAGCGCGCGATGCGCTGAGGGAAGGTCAGCGGCGCGTTGGCGTTTTCGTCGAGCTTGTAGGTCTCGCTGAGCGTGAGGTAGACGGTGGCGTAGTCCACCAGCGCGTCGTAGTGGCGCAGCTCGCCGGAGAGATATTCGATGGTGTACTCCGTTTCGCTGATGGCGCTCTCGATGGTGATGATGTCCGCCATGTTGTCCGCCTTCGAGAGCAGCTCCTGCAGGCGCTCCAGCTTGATCTGCGCGGTCTTGAGGCGGGAATCCACATCGTAGTACGCCTCGGTGATGTTCTCCGCCGAGGAGGACATATAGGTGACATGGCAGAGCGTGCCGACCTGAGCGCAGAAGCGCTCATACTCCTTCGCGGGGACGCGCACGGTAAATTCGCCGTAGCGGTAGCCGCTTGAGCGATTGCTCAGACTCTTGCTCTCAAAGTAGCCGCCGCAGGACTTCACCAGCTCGGT
>CAKTEZ010000045.1 GCA_934553255.1 uncultured Oscillospiraceae bacterium | reverse complement strand
CCCGCCTTTTTCAGCCCCGCCAGCACCCGGCGGACGCGGGTGGGGTTGGTGCAGATGTTCTCCGCCAGCGCCTCGCTGCTCAACGAGCGTCCGCTGTGGCTCAGGCAGACCAGCGCGTGGACCGCTAAGTTAAAAGAACTGTCCATGTTCATCCCTCCTTTGCGAGCGAGCTTTCCGAGGGCATGGGCTCGCTTTTGAGAAACTGTGCTTTCTGTGAATACAGTTTATACTGTGATAATAGCAGATACAGTTTGTGCTGTCAAGTGTTTTTTATGCGCTCACCGTTTTTTTCGCCGCCGCGCGATCTCTCCTTCGGCGATAGAAGAGCCGCGGCCTTCGGCGCAAAAACCGCTCACCCCGCAGCGCGGAGTGAGCGGTTTTTCATGTGCTATTTTTCTGCCGCGGTGCTCAGAACAGGTGGCAGCCCGCGATCACGCCCGAGAACACGATGGAGACCATCGAGAGGAGCTTGATGAGGATGTTGATGGACGGGCCGGCGGTATCCTTGAAGGGGTCGCCCACGGTGTCGCCGACCACGGCAGCCTTGTGCTGCTCGCTGCCCTTGCCGCCGTGATGGCCGGACTCGATATACTTCTTGGCATTGTCCCACGCGCCGCCGGAGTTCGCCATGAAGATGGCGAGAATAAAGCCCGTGACCAGCGCGCCGCAGAGCATACCGACCACGCCGCTGCCGCCGAGCACAAGGCCGACGACGATGGGGGAGATGATGGCCAGCAGTGTCGGCGCGACCATTTCCTTCAGGCTCGCGCGGGAGCAGAGGTCCACGCAGCGGGCATAGTCGGGATCGGCATGGCCCTCCATGATGCCCGCGATCTCGCGGAACTGGCGGCGCACCTCGACCACGACGCTCTGCGCGGCGCGGCCGACGGCGTTCATCGTCATCGCGGAGAACACGAATGGCAGGCAGGCGCCGACGAAGATGCCGACGAGCACGGTCGGCTCCATGAGGGAGAGGCTGTAATCGCCGCCTACGGCGTCGAGCTTTTCAATGAAGTTGGCGATGAAGGCGAGCGCCGTCAGCGCGGCGGAGCCGATGGCAAAGCCCTTGCCGGTCGCGGCGGTGGTGTTGCCGAGGGAGTCGAGCGCGTCGGTGCGCTCGCGCACCTCCTCGGGAAGGCCCGCCATCTGCGCGATGCCGCCCGCGTTATCGGCCACGGGGCCGTAGGCGTCGGTGGAGAGCGTGATGCCGAGGGTGGAGAGCATACCGACCGCGGCGAGGGAGATGCCGTAGAGACCCAGCTCCGTGTTGCCCGCATATCCAAGCGTGGAGCAGAAGTAGGCAACGAGAATAGCGATGCCCACGATGATGATGGGCAGTGCTGTGGAAAGCATTCCAAGCCCCACGCCGCTGATGATGATGGTGGCGGAGCCGGTCTCGCTGCTGGCGGCGAGGTTCTGCGTCGGCTTATAGGTGTCGGAGGTATAATATTCCGTCACGCGTCCGATCAGCACGCCCGCAAGCAGGCCCGCCAAAATGGCGAGCCACAGCCCATAGAACGCACTGCCCAGCAGCGCGCGCACGACAAAGAAGCTGACGACCGCCACGGTGACGGCGGAGAAGTCCGTGCCGCGGCCGAGGGCCTTGAGCAGATACTTCTGATCGGCGTCCTCCTTCGTTTTAACGAGGTAGGTGCCGACAATGGAGCACAACACGCCGACGGCGGCGATGATGAGAGGAATGGCGACCGCATACACGCGGTCGATCTGCGGGATATGGTTAAAGGCCAGCACGCCCAGCGCGCAGGTGGAGGTGACGGAGCCGACATAGCTCTCGTAGAGGTCGGCGCCCATGCCTGCAACATCACCCACATTGTCGCCCACATTGTCGGCGATGGCGGCGGGGTTGCGCGGATCGTCCTCGGGGATGCCCGCCTCGACCTTGCCGACCAAGTCCGCGCCGACATCGGCGGCCTTGGTGAAGATGCCGCCGCCCACGCGGGCGAAGAGCGCCATCGAGGAGGCGCCCATGCCGAAGGTGATCATCGCGGCGGTGATCTCCTCAAGCGAGGAGCGAAAGACGAGCTTCATCACCGCGTACCAGAGGGAAATATCAAGGAGCCCCAGACCGACGACCGTAAAGCCCATGACGCTGCCCGCGGAGAAGGCGATGCGCAATCCGCGGTTGAGCCCCTCCTGTGCGGCGGCGGCCGTGCGGCAGTTGGCGCGCGTGGCGATCGTCATGCCGATGAAACCGGACAGCCCGGAGAAAAATCCGCCGGTCACAAAGGCGAAGGGCACGAACCAAGTGACGAAGCCGCCCGCCGCCATGGCGCAGAGCACGACAAACATACAGGCAAAGAAAATGGCGACCGTGCGGTACTGCCGCTTGAGGAATGCAGACGCACCCGTGCGGATGGCGCGGGATATTTTCTGCATCAGCGGCGTGCCCTCGGAAAAGGCGAGGACTTTTTTGCTTTGCAGCCACGCGAAAACCAGCGCGATCACGCTGGCGGCAAGGCTGACTACATACAGATTTTCCATCTTCATTCTCTCTCCTCGGTCAAAAAATTCAGAAAAAACGTCCTTTCAACGGCTGATTTAATTTTGCACGATAGCCAAAGAAAGCACAATTCGCCGAATAGACAAAATGAATAGATGTGTTTAAAATTTTATATATAGATATTTACAATAAACGGAAATAAAACATCGGAAGCGCGGAAGAGAAAAGCGTTGGGACGCAGATGCTCCGCGCCCTAACAATACTATTATATGATAAAGCGATAAATCGGTCAAGCGAAAATTCGGGATCGTGCGGAATTTCATTAGCTCAAACAGTTTTTC
>CAKTEZ010000044.1 GCA_934553255.1 uncultured Oscillospiraceae bacterium | reverse complement strand
CGGTCGTCTCCGTCACGCAGGTGCTCTACCTCTCCGAGGTCGGCGGTCTGATCCTCGGCTCCAAGCTGCCCCTCAACATCTGGGAGCTGTTCGTGATCTTCCTTGAGCGTACTATCATCAGCCTGCTGGTCGTCTGCCCCATCGCTCACCTGCTGTTCTAAGCCGGAAGCGGAAAAAGGCCATCGTTACATAGTCAACAGGAGCCGGAGCGCCGTATGGCTTCTCCGGCTCCTGCTTCATAAGCGGAGGCTGCCGGTCGTTCCCGCACGGAAGGAGGTCCCCTATGGACATCAGACTCGATAAACGGAGCATGATCCCCGTCTACCTGCAGATCGCGGATCAGGTGCGCTCCCATATCATGCGCGGCGCTCTGCCTGCGGGGAGCGTGCTGCCCTCCGAACGCGGCCTTGCCCAGATGCTCGGCATTCACCGCAACACGGTCGTCAAGGCCTACAGCGAGCTGAGGTCGGACGCATGGATCGAATCCAAACAGGGCATCGGCTATGTGGTCGCGGCACAGGAGGCCGGGGCGTCCGACGCGGCAGATGCCGGCCGGGGCAACAAACGCGTGAACTGGGTCAACGAGATCAAGAACCAGCACCTCGACATGGAAAAGACCTTTGACGACCTGTTTCAGCGCTTCTCGGACGAAAACAAGTATTCGCTCGGCAGCGGCATCTCGTCCAACGAGGTGTTCCGTCCCGAGGAGGTGGCGCGCGACATCGCGCCGCTCATGACGGGAGCGGGCTGCTGCCAGTATTTCTACAGTCCCTACAAGGGCGACCGCTTCCTGCGCCAGAAGCTTGTCTCCTTCCTCAGCACGAAGGGCATCAAGGCATCGACCGGCGAAATCCAGATCCTGTCCGAGACCAATCAGGCGCTGGACTTTATCGTGACGCTCCTTGTCCGGCCCGGGGACACCGTGGTCATGGAGGAGCCGGTCCATCCGGATATGTACCGCGCGATGGAGCTGGCGGGCGCCAAGATATACACCGTTCCGGTCGATCGGGACGGGATGCGCTGCGATCTGCTCGAAAGGCTGGTCGTGAGCAAAAGGCCGAAGCTGATCTTCGTCAACTCCAGCTTCCACGACCCCACCGGAAACATCCTTTCGCTGGAGCGGCGGCGGCAGATCATCGACATCTCCAACACCTACCGTGTCCCCATCGTGGAGGAGGACGCCGCGAGCGAGCTGGTCTACGACGGCGAGAAGCTTCCGCCCATCAAAGCCTTTGACACTCTGGAAAATGTCATCTACATCTACTCGTTTTCCCTGACCTTTGTCACGGGGCTGAGCATTGCGGTCGTGGTGGCGAACGCCGATGTGATCCGCAGCCTCAGCTATCTTGTCTCCGTGCGCCTGATGGCGTCGGACTGGATGACGCAGAAGCTGCTGGGCAAGTATCTGGACGACGGGACCTACTACAAGGCACTCGACGAGTTCCGCGCCAGCTACAGCCGCAAGCAGCAGCTTGTGTGTGAAAAGCTCGATGCGATGGCGGATCTCGGCGTTTCCTATGAGCGGCCGCGCGGCGGCGTGTACATCTGGTGCCGCCTGCCGGACGGTGTGGACAGCAAGCGGTTCATCAACCGCGCCTACAATATGGGACTGATCCTTATCCCGGGTTATGTGTTCTACCCGTTCAAAAACGGCGGGCGCGACCGTGTCCGCATCAATTACTCCTACGAGTCGGAGGAACGCCTCCTGCGCGGCATGGACATCTTCCGCGCGGCGCTTGAGGAAGAACGGACGGAGCAACTGGCACACGAAAAATAGAAGAACCTGATACTACCCTTTTTCACACAAAAGTTTATACTGGAATTGGCAAAAACAAACGAGAAACCGGAAATCGAAAATAAACAAATTGTCCACAATGAATAAGAAAATCCAGCGTTATGCGCTTCTTATTCCGGCCGTCGGGACAAGGCTTTTTTCGCCGCCGTCCCGAGAAAGGAGCAATCATGTATCCCGGAATCCATAACTTTTCAGAGATCGGCAAGCTTAATAAGGTCCTGCTGCACCGCCCGGGCAAGGAGCTGGAGGCGCTGACGCCCGCCACGCTCGAGCGCCTGCTGTTCGACGATGTTCCCTACCTCAAGATCGCGCAGGAGGAGCATGATAACTTTGCGCGCGTCCTCCGCGAGAACGGCGTTGAGGTCGTGTACTATGTCGATGAGGTTGCCAAGGCCATCGCCGACCCCGCCCGCCAGATCCAACTGGTCAACGACTTCCTGAACCTCAGCAAGATCCACGCCAAGGGCCTGCGCGCGTCCATGACGAGTTATCTGCTCAATATGCCGCCCAAGGAAATGGTCGCCGAGCTGATCGCCGGCATCAGGCGCAGCGAGGTCGCCACCAAGGAAGCCACCTCCCTCATGGACCTTGTCGAGGACGATTATCCCTTCGTTTCCGATCCGATGCCCAACCTTTACTTCACCCGTGACCCGGGCGCCTGCGTCGGCGAAGGCATCAATATCCACCGTATGCACACCCCCGCGCGTAAGCGCGAGAGCCTGCTGCTCAAGTATATGTACCTCTACAACCGCGACTTTGCCACGCCGGAGAACAAGCAGTGGTACGACCTTTCCGACAGCTACTCCATCGAGGGCGGCGATGTGCTGGTCCTCTCCAAGGACATCGTTGCCATCGGCCTTTCGCAGCGCACTACCGTCTCCGGCGCGGAGAATTTTGCCCGCAACCTGCTGCAGAATTCCGGCTTCAAGAAGGTCCTCGCCTTCGACATTCCAGAGACCCGCGCGTTCATGCACCTCGACACCGTGTTCACCATGGTCGACTACGATAAGTTTACCATTCATCCGGAGATCGAAGGTCCGCTGAATGTTTATGAAATGACCCTTGACGATCACGGTGAGTTGAAATTCGCGGCGCTCAAGGACGAGCTGAAAGACATCCTTGCCCTTGAGCTGAAGCTGCCCGCGGTCGATCTGATCCGCTGCGGCGGCGGCGATATGCTGGCCGCGCAGCGCGAGCAGTGGAACGACGGCTCCAACACCCTCTGCATCGCGCCGGGCCGCGTCATCACCTATGACCGCAACTATGTGACAAACGAGCTGCTCGTCAAGAAGGGGATCGACGTCATCACCATTCCGTCCGCGGAGCTTTCCCGCGGCCGCGGCGGTCCGCGCTGTATGTCCTGCCCCGTCAACCGCGACGATCTGTGAGAAACCGCAGGCGTCGGCAGCGAAAGCGCTGCCGACGCCTGTATATTTTCCCGCTGTTTGGTTGCCTTTTCGCATAAGCAAACAAAAAACGGAAAAAATCGCAAAAAGTGCTTGCATTTTCATGGTGATGATGCTATAGTATCTGTGTTGTCCCGAATGGGATATGCGCCGTTAGCTCAGCTGGATAGAGCGTCTGGCTACGGACCAGAAGGCCGGGGGTTCGAATCCCTCACGGCG
>CAKTEZ010000043.1 GCA_934553255.1 uncultured Oscillospiraceae bacterium | reverse complement strand
AATCAGGTCGACCTCACCAAGTCCCGCAACCTCATCATCGCGGCGGTCATGTTCGTCAGCGGCCTCGGCTTCAGCTCGGTCGGCGGCGTGACCTTTACCGTCGGCGGCGCGGCCGTCACGCTCTCCGGCCTCGCGATCGCGGCGCTGTGCGGCGTGATCCTCAACGCCATCCTGCCCGGCAACGACTATGTCTTCGGCGTCAGCGTCGAGGGCGACAAGTCCGCCGACCTCGGCAGCTACTAAAAAGATACCATTCCTCCCCCTGCGGAGAGAGGCGGCGCGGCCTGCGGGCCGGGCCGCCTCTCTCTATTCCCCGTCCCCCGCCGGCGGCGGGAACGGACCCGCGTCGCCGTAGGAGAGGGAGAAGTCCACGATGCCCTCCGCTGCGGGCGCGACGGTGTACATGGGGTAGAACCAATGCAGACCGTCCGGCGCGAGGTAAAAGTTCCGCAGATTGAGCGCGCGGCGCAGCCGCCTCCGCCGATCGGGGTAATACGCCGCGGCGCCGGTCTCCGCCTGCTGTGCCGCCGTCTCCCGCGCACAGCACACGAGTCGCCGTTTTACCGCTGTTTTCGGCGGAAAGAAGTCCTCGACCGCCAGCAGCAGGCCGTCGCGCAGATCCCAGGTGTCGGCACGGCGCAGCACGAGGCGCGGCGGCAGCTGCGTCTCCCGCCCTTCGGTGTATAGGCTCAGCACGCCGCCGCGGCAGAGCGTCACCGTATAGCCGAGTGCCGCGTGCGCGCACGCCCACGGCGCGCTGCGCTCCTGCGCCGCGCGCATCGCTTCCGCCGCGCGCGGCAGAAGCTCTGCCTCACAGTAGCGCAGGTAGGCGCGCGCATAGCGCCGGTAGTAACGGTTGAAGCGCCGCGCGCGGCGATCCTTCCCCTCGCAGCGGGGCAGCGTGAGCGAAGCGGTCAGCACGGTAACGCCCCCGCTTTTCCACGCCCTCTCCTCGTGCAGCGGCGTATCCGACAGCCGCAGAAGCTCTCCTCCCATGTCGTCCCCCTTTTTTTTCGTTCAGACCAGTGTATGACGGCGGGGTGCGGGCGGTCACCGCGCGAAAAAGGTAAAAAATTTACACTTCGCCCCTTTACTTTCGCGGTTTACGCTGTTAGACTATAAAGCAGAGCGTGTACGGCACGCTACTTTTGCTGTTCGGAGGTGTTCCGGTCATGGCTGCACCCGGCAATCGTATCGGAAAGAAAGAAAAAAACGAGGATTTTTACAAGGCTGTTGCCTTGCTGCAGGACGCGGATGAGAGCTACCGCTTTTTCCGCGATGTCTGCACCATTCCCGAGCTTCGCGCGATGGAGCAGCGCTTCGAGGTCGCGCGGCTGCTGACGCAGGGTCTGGTCTACAGCGAGATACTGGAGCGCACGGGCGCCTCCAGCGCGACCATTTCCCGCGTGGCGCGCTCGCTGACGGACTCCACCGGCGGGTATGAGTGCATCTTCAAGCGCATGAAGGAAACAAAGTGATGGACAGCTATTCCACGCTCGCCGCGTCCTACGACGAACTGACGCAAGATGTGGATTACGCGCGGCGCACGGACTTTGTGGAAACGCTTTTCCGCCGCAGCCGCATTCCTGTCCATACGGTCCTTGACCTCGCCTGCGGCACCGGCACGATGACGGCGCTGCTCACCAAGCGCGGCTATGAGCTGATCGGGGTGGACGCCTCGGAGGATATGCTGCTCGAAGCGCGGGAGAAAGCGCAGGGACTTGCAGGCGTTCCACCGCTGTTCCTGCACCAGTCCATGCCGGAGTTGGACCTTTACGGCACGGTCGAGGCGGCGGTCTGCTGCCTTGACAGCCTGAACTATCTGACCGATCCGCGCGAGGTGCGCGAGACTTTCCGCCGCCTGCACCTTTTCATCGCACCCGGCGGCGCGCTTGTGTTCGATGTGCATGCCCTCGGTAAGCTCGAGGCGATGGATGGGCAGGTGTGGCTTGACGAGCGCGAGGATGTGTACTGCGTCTGGCGCACGGAGTACTCCCGCCGCTCGCACCGGCTCGACTACTATGTGGATATTTTCTCCGCCCGCGCGGACGGCGCATGGACGCGCAGCCTTGAAGAGCATCACCAGCGGTATTACAGCATTTCGGAGCTGACCGAATGGCTGGACGCCGCGGGCTTTGGCGACATCCGCGTATACGGCGACTGCCGCCGCCGCGCCCCGAACGGAACGGACGGGCGCATCTATTTTTCCTGTATCCGAAAAGAGTGATTTATTTATGAACGATATGTTAGTAAGAGCCATGTCCAAGGACGGCATGGTGAAGGCCACCGCCGTTTACACGTGTGCGCTCACCGAGCGCGCGCGTCAGATCCACCATACCAGCCCCGTTGCGACGGCGGCCCTCGGCCGCGCGCTCGCGGGCGTCTCCATGATGGGCAATGCCCTCAAGGGCAGCGGCGAGAGCGTCACCCTTCAGATCAAGGGCGATGGCCCGCTCGGTACGATCCTTGCCGTTTCGGACGCCGAGGGCAATGTGCGCGGCTATGTGCAGGACGCGGCGGTGGAGCTGCCCCTGCGCGCGGACGGCAAGCTGGATGTGAGCGGCGCCGTCGGTCACGCCGGAACGCTGACCGTCATCAAGGACCTTGGGCTGAAGGAGCCGTATGTCGGCACCGTGGATCTGCTCGGCGGCGAGATCGCCGAGGATCTGGCCGCGTACTTTGTCGAGTCGGAGCAGATCCCCTCGGCCTGCGGTCTCGGCGTGCTGGTGGACCGCGACCGCAGCGTGCTTGCCGCGGGCGGGTACCTGATCCAGCTGCTCCCGGGCGCGGGGGAGGACACCATCGCCAAGGCCGAGGGCGGCATCTACGCCGCGCCCAGCGTGACGGATCTGCTCAGGCAGGACCCCGACCCCGCGAACCTTTTACGCACCGTCCTCTCGGACTTTGACCTTGAGATTCTGGAAACGGCGCCCATCGAGTACCGCTGCTACTGCTCGCGCGAGCGCACGGAGCGCGCGCTGCTCTCCCTCGGCTCCAAGGAGTTGGAGGACATTCTGCGCGAGCAGGGCGGGGCGGACCTGACCTGCCAGTTCTGCGACCGTGTCCACCGCTTTTCCGGCGAAGAGCTGCAGGAGATGATCGACGCTCTGAAAAAGGTCGGCAAATAAGGGCGCGCTGCCGCGCCCTTTTCGCCGAAACAAAAAAAGTTTCAAAAGTCCTGAAAAAGTTGTTGACACGGCGGGGGTCATTTAGTATAATAACCCTTGCCGTTCGCAAGACGGCATCGCGTGGGGGAGCATAGCTCAGCTGGGAGAGCACCTGCCTTACAAGCAGGGGGTCACAGGTTCGAGCCCTGTTGTTCCCACCAAAATTCGGCCATGTAGTTCAGTTGGTTAGAACGCCGGCCTGTCACGCCGGAGGTCGAGGGTTCGAGTCCCTTCGTGGTCGCCATTATCAGGCTGCAACAGCGGCTTGATATGCCTCTGTAGCTCAGTTGGTAGAGCAGCGGATTGAAAATCCGCGTGTCGTTGGTTCGACTCCGACCGGAGGCACCATTTGCGGGCGTAGCTCATCTGGTAGAGCGCCACCTTGCCAAGGTGGAGGTAGCGAGTTCGAGCCTCGTCGCCCGCTCCATTTCATTTCACGGGCGTCTCGGCGCTCACCGTCGCGGCAATACGATCCCCGCCCGCCTTCCGGCGCACGCCGATCGTGCCGCTTCCTCGAAAGAGCCTCGCTTCATCCGTCGCAGGCGGCGCAGCGGCGCTTTCCTCGTCGCCCGCTCCACAAAAGAAAAGGAGCAAATACTTTGCTCCTTTTTCCATACGGTGACATAGCCAAGTGGTAAGGCAAGGGTCTGCAAAACCCTCATTCCCCGGTTCAAATCCGGGTGTCACCTCC
>CAKTEZ010000042.1 GCA_934553255.1 uncultured Oscillospiraceae bacterium | reverse complement strand
AGCCCGTGAGCAGGGCAAGGAGCAGCAGCACGCTGAGAAAAAGGGCAAGCGTTCTTTTCATCTTTCGTCACCTCGATTTTTTATTTGGGGTCTCTGAAGGGTTTGACGCTCAAAAGCGGGAAAAAGTTCCCGCCATCCTCACCTTTTCTCCGCTTCTATCCGCGCAAAGGCCTCCAGCGCGGTGAGAATGCTTCGCTCCTCGCCCTCGGCGGCGGCGTTTTCGCCCGCGGCGTAGGTGCCGACGCCGGAGAGAACGTCCTGCTGCCAAAGCACGATGCTGTTGAGGATGCTCGCGCATCGCATACCGCGCAGCCGTCCGACCGTCAGCAGCGCGGCGGTCTCCATGTCGCTGCCCAGCACGCCCTTTTTCGACCAGTAGGCGTTGATGTCGTCGATGTCGTCAAGGTAAAAGCTTTCGTGGCTGCGGACGATGCCCGTGCGGTGGGCGAAGCCCAGCGCCTTCGCCGTTTCCAGCACGGTGAAAAGCAGCGCCGTGTCCGGCACGGCGGGGTAGCCCTCGCGCACGTAGGCGCGCGATGTGCCGTCGTCGCGCACCGCGCCGCTGGCAACGATCAGCTCGCCGAGCGCAAGTCCGCTTTGCAGCGCTCCGCACGAGCCGATGCGGATGGCGTGCGTCACGCCGATGCGGTGCAGCTCCTCGACCGCGATGCCGGTCGAAACGCCGCCCATGCCCGTGGACATCGCCAGCACCCGCGCGCCGCGGTATGTCCCCGCAAGGGCGCGGTACTCGCGGTTCATGCCGAGGTCCTCGACCCCGCTCATGTGGGCCGCGATGCGCTCGGCGCGCTTGGGGTCGCCGGGCAGAATGGCGTAGCGGACATTCAGGCTTCCCTCCAACTGGATATGGGGCTGCTTCATGGCGGCGTCCTCCCTTGCTCGTTTTCCTCAGTATAGCACCGCCGCGGCGCGCAAGTCAACGCAAAAGCGGGACGGCTTATGCCGTCCCGCCCGAGGCGTTCTCCCATCGGATGTCCTCCGTCCGGCGCATGGGCCAGCGGCGGAGCGCCGTGCCGTCAAGGTCCTCACGGTGCATATCCACCGCCGTGATGCGGCGGTTTGCGTAGGTGGTGTAATAGTAGATGCCGCGCGCGGCGTTCCAGCAGGCGGTGTAGATGGTGCGCTCGTGCGAGCCGTCCGCCAGCTCGCAGCAGCCCGCCACCTGCTCGACCGAGCCGAGGATGTGAAACATCTGTCCCACATCCGCATCCCCGTCAGGCAGCGCGTGGAGCGCGGTGAACGCGGCACGGGCGAAGCGCGAGGGGGAGGAGAGGTCGCCGGGCAGCCCCAGAGCGCCCATGCCGCGGCTGTACGCCGTGAGCGGCAGGACGGGGGAGAAGCGGTTTTCCGGCGGCTTGGGCGAGAGCGCCATGTAGTGGTCCAGCAGAAGCATCTGCATGGGGAACGGCGGCTCGTTCGTCAGCACCCGCGCGGGATCGTCGTAGAGGCGAAGTCCCTCCGCGGTCGGCTCGACGGTGACCGTGCCGCCGTCCGCGTCTGCGAGCAGCCAATGCAGCGGCGCGGCGGGCAGGCGGTCGCTGAACGGCTCGTCCACCACATGCACATCCCGCAGCAGCGCCCGCGCCTCGTCCAGCGTGGCGCACCGTCCGAGGACGAGCGGCAGCAGCTCAAACGGCGCGATGTTCCGCCGCCCCTCGCGGTACGCCTCATAGCGGGCGCTGCGCGGGAAGCTCAGCCCCGCCATGCCCAGCCCCTTTTCGTTCACCGCGTCGTAATAAAGCGGATAGCCGTCCTCCATGTGCGCCGTGCCGAGCAGCGCGTAATGCGCCGCCATGCCGCCGCCGTGCCGCAGCGGCAGCGGGAAACCGCGCGGCGTGAATACGACCTCCTCGCCGTAGGAAAACTCGTAGTCGAGCGTTCGCCCCATGTAAATGTTGCCGCCGCGATATACCGCCGCCGTACACATACGCGCACCTCCGAAAGAAAAAACTGCCCATAGTATGCCGCTGCCGCGCCCGCGCTATGCGTCCGCGGGCAAAAGCAAAGGCCGGAGCGTGACGCTCCGACCCTCGCCGTGTGTGTGTTTACTTCAGATTTTTGTGGAAGAACGCCTGCGCGTTCTTGTAGAAAATGCCGTCCGCGTCCTCCTGCGAAACGCCGCGGGAGAGCAGATACCCATAGAACGAGGCTGCCTTGGCGGGCGTGTTCAGGTACTCCGGCAGCACCGAGCCGTCAAAGTCCGAGCCGAGGGCGAGATTTTTCCGTGCGCCCAGCTCGAAGAAGTGCATGACATGGCGGTAAAGGTCGTCAAGGCTCTTCACATCGCCGTCGTCGCACAGGAACTTCACAAAATAGTTCAAGCCGATCAGGCAGTCGCGGCGCGCCATCTCGCGGATCATATCGTCCGTCAGGTTGCGCTTGTGGCTGCACAGCGCGCGGGTGTTGGAGTGCGTGGCGACAAAGGGCTTTTCCGCCACCTCCAGCAGATCCGCGAAGCCGGGGTCGTTGAGATGGGACACATCCACAAGGATGTTTTCCTTCTCCATCTCGCGCACGGCGGCCTTGCCGAATGCGCTCATGCCGTGATCCGTGGTGTGACCCGAGCCAAGCTCGTTCTCACCGTTCCAGGTCAGCGTGATGGCGCGCACACCCTGCTCGGCGAGCGTGCGGACGCGGCTGAGATCGCCGGCGAGGACGCTGCCGTTCTCCACGGTCAGGAACGCGGCGGTCTTGCCCGCCGCCCATGCCCGCTCCATATCGTCGGCGTTGCGGCAGGGGGCGACGCGGTCGCCGAACTTTTCCATCTGGCGGTAGAAATTCACGCGGTTTTTCTCGAAGTAATCAATGGCGGCCTGTCCGCGCTCCTCGTCGGGAATGAACACGGCGTAAAACTGCGCCCAATGCACATCCTTGGGCATATTGCTCAGCTGCAGCACGCGGCCGGGGTCGTCCAGCGTATCGGGATTGCCGGTGTGTGCGTACTTCCAGTATTCCGCCAGCGTGTCGCAATGCAGGTCGATCAATCCATAGCTGTTCATAAATCAAGCTTCCTTTCTTTGCTTGGGATCAGAGGGGAAGCTCCTCGCAGAGAAGAACTTCCTTGCTGCGTTCAAATTCGCCGTAGCCGAGTCCGCACTCCGCCGTTTCGATCTCGCCGACCTGATTGTCATAGGGGTCGGCGCGCCAGAACTGCTTGGGAACGGTAAACGGCGATTGAAACGCATTGTTTGCCACCATGCGGTAGGCGTCGAGATTGCCGAAGTAGAATCGGCGGCGTGCCTCGTTCTGCGCGCGCACGGCGGCGATACCGTAGCTTGGATCGGCGTAGAGCCAGCCGTAGGGCGCAATGTAGAAGCGCGCCCAGTCGTGTCCGCCGCAGAAGTCCGGCTCGGCGGTCAGACCGCTTTGCCATTGCGCGGGAATGCCCGCGCAGCGGCACAGCGTAACGAACAGCAGCGCGAATACGCCGCAGTCGCCCGTGTAGCTCCGCGCCGCAGCTTCGGCAATGTTTTCTAAAATGAAGTAGGCGGGCATAAAGGTATACTTCATATTCAATGTGATAAAGTCGTAGAAAATGCGCGCCTTTTCCAACGGGCTATCCACGCCCTCCGTCAGCGTTTGGACCAACGCACGGAGATAGGGCGTAAAGACGATGTGCGGCGCTTCCTCGCCTGTGTCGAAGCAGGGCTGTACCGCGTCTGGCTCGATGGCGGAAATGTCGTGATAACGGGCCGTGTGGACATAGGAGTATTCGACCGAAAACTCGTGGTTCTCCATCATCGTCTCCTCCCAGCACACGGTGCGCTGGAGCGCGTCCTCCGGTGCGGGACACCCGTTCGGGGGATAGAGCGCCTCGATGCGGATGTCGCTTTGCTGCTCGCAGGCGGCGGGCAGCGGCAGATGGACGCGCACAAACATATCGGGCGTGAAGACCTCGTCCTTCACGCGCACGCTCGCGCGAATGCGGATGCGGTTTGCGACCTTTCCGTTTTCGCGCATCCGTCGGTGGACGCGGTCAAGACGACCCTCGCCCTCCTCCGCTGTCACGCTTTCCACGCCGTACAGTTTCACGCCCGCACGCGCGGCGAAAGCAGGCTCGGCCTTGCACATGGTGGAAAAGAAGCGGTCAAAAAAATGCATCTCGCCGCCGATGTACAGCCAGCCGATCTTGCCCGCGTCCACACGCTCGTCAAACTCCGCCTCTGTGAAGTCGGGAATGTGCGCGCACACCTCGGCGAGCGCGTCGGCGCGCGTGAGCGGGTAGTCCGCGGGGATGCGCCGCATGATCTCGCGCTCTGCCGTCAGGCAGGCGCGCAGCGCATCGGGGATGTTATCCTGCGCGAGGCGGCGGTCGATGAGCCGTATGGCTCCCTCGAAGTCGCCCCATGCCTTGCGCCTTGCAATGTCGTCCGGCAGGCCGACATTCAGAAAGCGCAGATTGTCGTTGCTGTTCATGGATAGACCTCCCGTTGATCTGGGGAAGAGGAGGACCTGCCTGCTGCGGGCAGGTCCTCTCTTTTCTGTGGAAGAGACAGGGAGCTTATGCCATCAGGTTGAGCAGCCAGCCCATGCCGAGACCGGCGAAGTTGCCGATCGCCTGGCCGAAAATGCCCATCAGAACGCCGATACCGGCATAGTTGGGATTGTAGGCGACGGCGATGATCGGCGCGGAGGCCGGACCGCC
>CAKTEZ010000041.1 GCA_934553255.1 uncultured Oscillospiraceae bacterium | reverse complement strand
TTCCCAACGCAACAAGGCACATGACGGCGGAGACCGTCAGGATGATGACGCACAGCAGGGGCAGGAAGCCGCCGATGACGCCGGAGATGATGTCCGCGATGATCTTGACGACGACCGTCCAATTACCGTCCGCGTTTTTGACGGGGATCATGAACAGGATAACGCCGATGATCGAGGGGATGAGGAACAGAGCCTTCAGGCTTCCCCTGCTCTTGGTGGTGTTATTTTCCACTTTCTTCTCTCTCCTTAAAAGATAGATTGACGCGAAAACCAAAAACCGATCTTCCTTCCCTGTTTTTTTGGTCAATTCGCTGTCAACATTACTTTATACTAAATTAACAGTATAGCAAGTACCAGTCTTTTCCGCAAATCGCATACCAGTACAAAAGCTGCTATAGTATTGCCCTTTGTTTTTGTGCTTTTTGTCAAATGCGTGCCGTATTTTTTTATCGCTTCCGCCTGATTTCGGCGGTTTTTCGCGCGGAATGACCACATTTTCGCCCGCCGCTTTGTCGCTTTGGCAGAATTACCCGCACATCCCGACATCAGGCTCCTCCCCGCGCGGAACAATGCGGAACAGCAGGCGGTGCACGCTCACCGTCTCTTCCCCCCCCGTCAGGCGGTAGCGCAGCTCCAGCGTTCCACCGTCCCCGTCCAGCTCGGCGGCGACGGCGTCCGTTTCCACCGTCAGCGTCAAGCTTCCGGTGGAAAGCTCATAGAATGCACAAGAGGTCTCCCCCGCCGCAAAGGTCATTTCGCTGCACACCGCGCCGCGGCGCGTGAGCGAAACGCGCGCGCCGTCGAACGACAGCTCGGCGCGGACGCGCTCCCCCGCCGGCGCGTCCTCCTCGTACAAAAGCCGCCAAAGCCCCGCGCGGCACTCCAGCAGTCCCTTGCAGCGAAGCTCCGTCGTCTCGGTCTCCGCGCCCGGGCAGCGCTGCTCGCCGCACACACAAACAAGAACCGGTTTCCGCATGACTTTTCCTCTTTTTTGCTATAGCATTTTCCCTGAAAGTATGCTATCATCAGGGCAATATAAAAATCTCCACAGGAGGCGCCGTATGAAAATCGAATTGACGGAAAAGCAATTCCGCCGTCTGCTTGATCTGGTGTACATCGGCAACTGGGTACTCAACTCTACCCGCGGGGACGACCGCATACGCGAGTACGACGAGGTGGAAAGCGCCGTGTTCTCCAACTGCATCAACCACGGCATGGTGCCGTTGGTAGAGGCGTATCAGGGTGAGCTGATCCCCTCGCGCGCCTTTGCCGAGGGCGGCATCCACGAGGCCATTCTTGCCTATGAGGACACGATGTTCTTTGAGATCCTCGCGCAGGAGCTTGCCCTGCGCGACATGGACTCCGACGCGCCCACGCCGGAAAACTACGATGAGCTGCGCGAACGCATGGACGCGTACTTGGGCGAGTTCGAGCAGCACGGGACCGACAACATCACGGTCGAAATGTGACGATTTTTCAAGCCGAAGAGAAGCCGCGAAGCCGCGGCTTCTCTTTTTTCAGGACCGGATGGCCATTTTCTCCCATTTCCCGCTGCGGTAGCGCACATAGAAGATGACGCTGCGCGTCGCCCAGTCAAGGATAGCATGGGCGAACCATACGCCGACCACACCGTAGCCGAGGTACCGCCCGAGGACATAGGCCCCCAGCACGCGCACGAGCCACATCGTCAGCATACTCGCCACCATGGTGAACGGCGCGTCGCCCGCGGCGCGCAGGAAATACGGGATCATGAACGACGGCACCCACAGGAGAATGGCGCTGCCGCCGTGGAGCAGCATGACCTCCCGCGCCAACACCGCCGCCTCCGGCGCAACATCGTACACGAGCAGGATGAGCGGAATGGCGAGGATCAGCGCAAGGTTGACGACCGCCATGACCGCGTAGGTCGCAAGGGACAGTTTTTTCATATAGTACCGTGCGCGATCATACGCGCCCGCGCCAACGCATTGGCTCACCACGGTCGTCAGGCCCATGCAGATCGCCTGTCCCGCAAAGCAGTGAAAATTTCCCATCGTGTTGCCGATGGCGTTTGCCGTGATGCTCGCCGTGCCGAAGGTGGAGATCAGGCTGAAGAGAATGAGCCGTCCGAAGTGGAACATACCGTTCTCCACGCCGCTGGGGACGGCGATGCGGAAAATGTTCACCATCACGCACTTTTCAAAGCGGAAGCTGCGAACATCGGAGAGGTGCAGCTCCAGCCTTTCGTTGAACAGCAGCCAGAGGATCACGGCTGCCGCCACCGTGCGCGAAACGAGCGTCGGAATAGCGACGCCCGCCACGTCATAGCCGAAGCCGAAGATCAAGATCGCGTTGCCCGCAATGTTGATGCCGTTCATCAGCAGCGACACCTTGAGCGAAATGTCGGAGCGCGACATCGTGCGGAACAGCGCCGCGCCGCCATTGTAGAGCGCGATGCCCGGAATGGACGCCATAACGTAGCTGTAGTAAATGTCGGTGGCCTCCATGACCTCCGCGTCGATCCGTCCGAAAAGATGCGTGAGAATAAAGCCCTTGAACAGGTACAGCAGGGCCATCACGGCAACGGAGACGATGCCGAGCAGCACCATCATCTGCTGTGCGCTGCGGCAGGCCTCCTCCCGCTCGCCGCGTCCGAGGTACTGTCCTGCCACGACCGCTCCGCCCGTCGCCATCGCCGAGAAAATATAGATCATCAGCGCGCTGATGGAATCCACCAGCGACACCGCCGAAATGGATGCGTCGCCGACGGTCGCCACCATCAGCGAGTCCGCCAGACCCACCGCGATGCCCAGCAGCTGCTCGGCCAGCATCGGCACGATGAGCACCATGAGCTGCCGATTCGTAAATTCAACGCTTCGCTTCCCCGCGAGCGGGGATCTTTCTTCTGCCATAAAAACACCTGCATGGCGCAGTACGCCGCCGTTTTTTCGCCGGTACGCTGTACCGGCCGTTTCTCCCATATTATAGTGTGTTTTTCCCGCCGCGTCAATGCCGCCGGACAAATGCGCCGCGGCTTTTCCCGCCACGGCGGGATAAAATCTCCCTCGTCTCCATACATTAAGGACAGGAACGCTGCTGTGTATGGAGGTATTGTCAAATGCAAAAAAAGCTGCTGCGCTGGGAGCTAATGGGTTTTCTGTTCGTCGGAGCCGTCGGCTCGCTTCTGCACTTTTTCTTTTCGTGGACGGGAAACGCCCCGCTTGCCGCCGCCTTTTCCGCTGTGAACGAGTCAACATGGGAACACATGAAGCTCCTGTTCGTGCCGTTCTTTCTCTTCACGATGGTCCAATTCATCGTGTTCGCCGACCCGCTGCGGAATTTTTTCGCCGTCAAAAGCCTCACGCTCCTGCTTGGCCTGCTGTCCATCCCCGCGCTGTTTTACACATACAACGGTATGTTCGGCAAGTCGCCCGATTGGGTAAATGTCCTCATTTTCTTTCTTGCCGACGCGCTGATGTTTTTTGTCAGCCGCCGTCTGCTCCTGCACGGTGCGCTGCGCGGCGGCACATGGCAGCTGTCGGGCTTTCTGCTCCTCTGGCTGCTGGCCTTCGCCTTCGTGCTTTTTACCTACCGCCCGCCGCTGCTCCCGCTCTTTCAGGACCCCACCAACGGTCTCTACGGACTTGCCGCGGCAAAGTAACGCGGCGCCGTCCCTCCGCGCAAAAAGCGTCCGTCCCGTTTCGAGCGGGGCGGACGCTTCGTTTTTCACTTCTGCTCTGCCAACAGCGCCGCGCCGATGACGCCCGCGCGGTAGCCGAGCGTGCAGCGTTCGATGCGCGTATGCCGCACGGCATAGCGCGAGCCATAACTCAGCGCGCGCACCCGCCCGCGCAGCGGCGCGAGCAGCGTCTCCCCCTGATTGGCTATGCCTCCGGAAAGCGCGATGACCTCCGGAAAGAAAACATTCACGATGTTCGCCAGCCCGCAGGCAAGGTCCTCCACATAGCGATCCACCACCGCCCGCGCCGCGGCGTCGCCGCTCTGCGCGGCGGTGAACGCCGTGCGTCCGTCCACCGTGCCGTTCTCTTCGGCGACGGTGTGCATCAGGCTCTCCGGATGCGCCGCCATCGCGCGCCTCGTCTCGCGGATAAGTGCGGTCGCGCTGGCGTAGGCCTCAAAGCAGCCGCGGCGTCCGCAGGTGCATTCTTCGCCGCCCTCGCGGATAACCATGTGTCCCAGCTCGCTCGCCGCGCCCGTGTAGCCTGTGAGCATTCTGCCGCCAAGCACCACGCCGCCGCCGACCCCCGTACCGAGCGTGACGACCACGGCGCTCTCCGCGCCCTTGGCGCAGCCGACCAACGCCTCCGCCAGCGCCGCCACATTCGCGTCGTTGCCGAGACGCAGGGAAAGTCCCGTGCGTGCGCGGACCGCCGCGCGCAGGTCGAAGTCCGTCCAGCCGAGATTGTTCGCATAAAGCACGCGGCCGCTCGCGTCGTCCACCGTACCCGGGCAGCCCAGTCCAACGCCGCCAAGCCTGCCGTCCTCTCCCTCACGCAGGGCGTTGATGACCGCTGCAATACCGTCGCAGACCGCGTCCGCGCCCTGCTCGGCGTGCGTGGGACGGCTCTCCTCGCGCAGCACCTCGCCCGCTTCGCTCACAAGAGCGCCCTTGATGTTCGTGCCGCCCAGATCGATCCCGATATAATTCATGGGAAATTCCCCCTGTCCTTTGCTTTTTTCTCATTGTACGCGCACAGGCGCGGAAATGCAAGAGGTCACCCGCGCTCGCCGAGCGCCTGTTCCAGCTTTTCCAGCGCCCGTTTTTCGATGCGAGAGACATAGCTGCGCGAAATGCCGAGCTTCACAGCGATCTCGCGCTGCGTGCGCGGCATACCTCCTCCGAGACCATAGCGCAGCGAAACGATCTCGCGCTCGCGGTCAGTCAGGCACTCGCGCACAAGGCGGCGGACGAGAATGCTGTCCTCGCGGTCCTGCAGGTCGGAGAGCATTGTATCGTCCACCCCCACCACATCCATGAGCATGAGCGCGTTCCCGTCCTGATCCGTCTCAATGGAGTCCGAGAGCGACACCTCGCCCTGCAGCTTCTTCCGCGAGCGAAAGTGCATCAGGATCTCATTTTCCACGCAGCGGGCGGCATAGGTCGCCAGGCGCACGCCCTTATCCGGCTTATAACTGGAAACGCCCTTGATGAGGCCGATCGTTCCGATGGAGATCAAATCGTCCTGCTCCTCGGTCTGTGTGTAGTATTTTTTCACAATGTGTGCCACGAGCCGAAGATTATGCTCGATGAGCGTGTTGCGGGCGTCCAGATCCCCCTCGGCAAAGCGGGCGAGACATTCCCGCTCCTCCTCGGCGGAGAGCGGTCTTGGGAAGGAGCCGGGGGTTCCCGCCAGATGGAGGGACAGGAACAGGCTGTTGCACAGAAGCCAAACGGCAGCAGAAAGCACTTGCATCATCTCCTCCCCCCACCTTATGCCGTCGCGGGAAGTCCCTATGCGCGCTGTTCCGCCTTTCCTTTTGCGGCGGCGCTTATCTTAAAATTTCCCCGCCGTTTATTATAAAGGACTGGACATATCCGTATTCTTCCTCTATAATACGATCCTGTGGTTTGGGAGTGCCGTGTCGGTATCCGGGACGGGGTAAGGTGAAACGCCGCAAAGCCTTGCGATGCCTGCATTTGCGGGATTTTCCCCGATTGCAGAAAGCGGCACAAAATCGCCTTTGACCACATAAATGACCACAGACAGAAAAAACTTTATTTTTTCCGCTCGCCGTGGTATCATGGCAAAAATTGAATATCCGGGTGTAGTTCAGCTGATAGAACGCGTGGTTTGGGAGTGCGTAGACCCTATCCATGCGCAGCTTGGACAAAAGCCCGCAAAGCCTTGCGGCACGGGCGATAGCGGGTTTTCCTCCGGTTGCCGAAAACGGCACAAAAGCGGCTTTGACCACAGGAATGACCACAGACAGAAAAATCTTTGATTTTTCCCTTGTCATGATGGTATGACGAAAAATCGAATATCCGGGTGTAGTTCAGCTGATAGAACGCGTGGTTTGGGACCACGAGGCCGCGAGTTTGAGCCTCGCCACTCGGACCAAAAGCCCTCTGAAATCGTTGATTTCAGAGGGCTTTCTTATTCTTTGTCTATTGCGGCGCAGAATTTTTCTATAGATTGCTACCAGCATTCTGCGTTGTTGTAGTCTTGTAATTC
>CAKTEZ010000040.1 GCA_934553255.1 uncultured Oscillospiraceae bacterium | reverse complement strand
CCGCACGTCCATACGAACACTAGCACCTCAAGCTAGCCTGTCTGCCAATTCCAGCACACCCGCATTTTCATCAGTCTCTCAAACGACCGCTCCGCTATTATAAGCCTGCCGCGCGCCAAATGTCAACCTTTTTTTATGGGGAAGCGAAAACTTTTTTGTCCCCCCTGCCGCCCTCAAAGCTGCCCAAGCGTTTCGCCGACCGCGCCCGTGATGACAAGGTCGGCGCGTGTCTTATCGCTCAGCGGCGTTTTGTTGATGACGATGAGCTCATGACCGCGGTAGTAGTTCACCAGTCCCGCGGCGGGATAGACCGCGAGCGAGGTGCCGGCAACGATGAGTACATCGGCCTCCGCGATGTACTTCACCGCGCGGTAGAGCGTCTGCTCGTTCAGCCCCTCCTCATACAGAACGACATCGGGCTTGATGCGCCCGCCGCAGGCGCAACGCGGCACGCCCGTGGAGCGTGCAACGGCGTCCACGCCGTAGAATTTTCCGCATTTCTCGCAGTAGTTGCGGAGCGTGCTGCCGTGCAGCTCCAGCACCTCGCGGCTGCCCGCCGCCTGATGCAGTCCGTCGATGTTCTGCGTCACGACGGCGCGCAGCTTGCCCGCGCGCTCCCATTCGGCGAGCTTTCGGTGCGCGGCGTTCGGCTTCGCATTGGGGCAGAGAAGCTTCGCGCGGTAAAAGGCGAAAAACTTCTCCGGATAGCGCTCGTAGTAGGTGTGGCTCAAGATCGTCTCCGGCGGGTCGCTCCACTGCTGATGGTACAAGCCGTCCACGCTGCGAAAGTCGGGAATGCCGCTTTCGGTGGAAACGCCCGCGCCGCCGAAGAAAACGATGTTGTCGCTGCCGTCGATGATGCTCTTGAGCTGTCTGATCTCGTCCGTCATGCCGCTCGCTCCTTTACTTGGTATAGTCTCGGTCGATCTGTACGACCGCAAAATAGCTGCTGTCGAGCCGCTTTACGGCGGTCTTGATCTCCCGCTCCACCTCGCGGTCGCTCAGGCGAAACCGAAACGGCACGACTGCGTCAAAAATGATGTTCGTGTGCGTGGGGCCTGTGACCATGCGGAAATCGTGGATGCTGATGGTCTCATCGATGCCGCGCACGAGCCGCGCGACCTTCTCACGCGTTTCCGTGGTAAGCTTATCGTCGGTCACGATGGGATCCATGTGAATGATGGCTTCACAGCCAAGCTCGCGGCGCAGCCGCTGCTCGGCGTTGTCGATCTCATCGTGCAGCGCCATGATGTCACCGTGCGCGGGGACCTCGGCGTGCAGCGAGATCATAACGCGCCCCGGCCCATAATCGTGTACCACGAGGTCATGAATGCCCTGCACATGGGGCGATGCCATCACGATGTCCTCGATCTGCTGCACGAACTCCGGCGCAGGCGGCTGCCCAAGCAGAGGCGAGATCGTATCCTTCGCGGCGCGGACGCCCGCGAGCAGCACCAGCCCCGCCACGACGATACCGCACCAGCCGTCGATCCGGAGCGAGGTAAAATGCCCCACCAGCGTCGCGGCAAGCACGGCGGCGGTGGCGGCGCAGTCGGACAGGCTGTCCATCGCCGTCGCCTCCATCGCGGCGGAGCGGATCCTCTTGCCGACCGCGCGGTTATAGAGGAACATATACAGCTTGACCAGAATGGAGGCGAGGAGGATGCCGCCGGTGAGGAGCGTGAACTCCACCGCCTCGGGATGGAGTATCTTCTCCACCGCGCTCTTTGCCAGCTCCACGCCCATAAGGAGAATGACCATGGAGACGATGAGGCCGGAGACATACTCCAGCCGCCCGTGGCCGAACGGATGCTCCGGATCGGGCCTCTGCCCCGCCAGTTTGAAGCCGAGCAGCGTCACGATGCTCGCTCCCGCGTCGGAGAGGTTATTGAAGGCGTCCGCCGTCACGGCAATGGAGCCGGAGAGCGTACCGGCAAGCAGCTTGAGCGCAAAGAGCAGCACATTAAAGCAGATGCCGACGACGCCGCAGAGAACGCCGTAGGCCTGCCGCACAGCAGGATCGGTCACATCGGCGCAGTTTTTGATAAAGCACTTGGCAAGAAAAGAGATCATACATTCGTCTCGATTTCCTTAGATTTCGCTGGGAAGAAGAACTTCTTGGTGAACAGATAGCACAGCGGAATGAGGTAGAGCAGGCAGGCATAAGGCAGGGCCTCGGTGCCGACACCGAGCATGCTCAGCGGAACGGCGCAGGCGATGCACCATGGGACAAGTCCCGCGATGGTGACGCCGGAGTTGGCAATATCCATGGCAAGCTCCTCGTGTTCCGCGCCCTCCTTGGCGTAGACCGCGCCGATGAGCTGATGCTCCATCATCACCACAATGGTCTGGTTGCACAGCACCATGGAGGCAAGAATGCTCAGCAGGATCATCGTCGGGAAACGGCCAATGCGCTCAGTAGAGCGCTGCAATGCGCTCTGGGCCTGCGTGAGCGCACCGGTCTCTTCCAAAATTCCGGTATAGAGCGCGGCAAGCGGGATCATCAGAAACGGCGTGAGCATGCTCACGAGGCCGCCGCCGGACACGACCTTCGCCAACAGGCCCTCCGTCGGATAATAGCCGACGACCATGATCTTGAGCGCGTCGACCACATCGACGCCCTGCACCGCAACGGTGATGACGAACGCGGCCGCGGCGCTGAGCGCCATGGCGCGGCGGATCGGCACACGGAGAAGCGGCAGCACGAGCATGATAAGCGCGGGTACGAGCGCCCACGGCGAAATGACAAAGCTCTCGGCCAAAGCGTTGAGCATGGTCTCGTCGACCGCGACGATGGGGTTGCGAAAAGAAAGGAAGGTATAGCTCACAAGGCAGAGTCCATAGGGCAGCGCAGCCGTCTGGAACATTCTCCTGACATTTCCGTACAGGTCTGTCTCCGTCAGCGCGGCGACAAGGCTCGCACACGACGAAGTCGGCGCGCCGCGATCGCCGAAATAGATGCCGGAGAGAATGACGCCGGCGGTAACGGCCTCGCTCACGCCGCCGGAGCGCGCGAGCGCCATGAGTACCACGCCCGCCGTGCTTGCCACTCCAAAGGAGGTGCCGAGCGCATAGCTCAGGAGTACCGTCAGCAGGAAGGCCACGAGAATAAAGAACTGCGGCGTGATGATGCGTATGCCGTGGTAGATAAAAAAGGCGATGGTGCCGCACGAGCGCCAAAGGCCGGTAAGCAGGCCGATAAAAAAGAGGATACGCAGAACGATCATGCTCTTGGGCATATTGCTCCACGCCATTCGGACAAGCGACTTCGCGCTGTAGCCGCGCTTAAGGCCGAGGCCAAAGAACAGGATCAGCGCGATAAGGAGCGCCCACGCAAGGGAAAAGCCCTTCACAAGGCAGAAAAGCATCGCCGCAAGAAAGAGCGTGAAGCAGACAACGATATCCATGGCGGCCTATCCTTTCCTTCCGGGGATCCGCAGCGTCATGTGGCAGCACAGGCGGTCAAGGTCCTCGTCCGTCGCCGCACCGATGCGGAGCTTTGCGCCGCAGTCCTCGCAGATAAGGTCCACGGCGGCGGAACGCACCTGCATTTTATAGCGTTCGCTGCCGCAGGAGCAGGCGATGCCGTGCGGCCGCGCGGCGATCTCCTTCAGCTCGCTGAGGACCTCGTACATAATGACCGTGTCGGTGAACGCCTCGGGCGCATCGCCCTGCGCGGTCTGCTTTTCCGCCGTGATCTGAAGCTGGTCGAGCGCGCGCTCCACGGCGTATTCCTCGCCGATAAAGCAGCAAAGCTCCGAGGTCCCCGGGCAGGCAAGACCGATCCCCTCTCCCTTGAGCAGACTCTCGGCACGGCACTCCGCCAGATGCTCGCCGCCGCACACGCCGCAGGGGACGCTGATGCGGAACTTTTCGCCATCGAAATCGATCTGCAGCTCGCTCCCGCCGCAATCGCACTGCACGATCGCGCCGGAGGCGGCGAGGGCGAAGCGGGAGCGCTGCTGAACGACCTTCTGACGGCACTTAGGACACAGATAACCGATGGAACGCATTTCTTCCTTCATTGTAACGACCTCCGAAGCGGGTGATTGCATATCGAATTTATTATACAACGCCGCGCCGAAAAAGCCAATCCTTTTTCTCGGCGGGCGGCCCGCCTGATAATTTTCTCCTTTTTCGGCATACTAAGGAAAAATCCGAACACAAGGGGACTTTGTATGGAGACCAAACGCATCGGCGCACAGACCGTGCGCCTTACGCACCCGCCGCGGGTGGAGAGCTTCGCCTGCGTCGGCGCGAAGCTGGAGGGCGAGGGGCCGCTCGCGGACTGCTTCGACGAGTTGAGCAAGGATTCGTTCTTCGGTGAAAAGACATGGGAAAAGGGCGAGTCGCGTATGCAGAAGCGCGCGCTCTCCCGCGCGCTGGAAAAGGCGAACCTCCAGCCGCGCGACGTGGACCTCATCTTTGCGGGCGACCTTCTGAACCAGTGCATCGGCACCTCCTTCGGCCTGCGGGAGTTTGGTATCCCCTTCTACGGGCTTTACGGCGCCTGCTCCACCATGGGCGAGAGTCTGAGCCTTGCCGCCATGGCCATCGACGGCGGGTATGCCCGTCGCACGGCGGCGATGACCTCCTCCCACTTCTGCACCGCCGAGCGGCAGTACCGTATGCCCGTACCCTACGGCTCGCAGCGCACGCCCACCGCGCAGTGGACCGCCACCGCCGCGGGCTGCTGCATCCTCTCCGCCGACGGAAAGGGTCCCGCCGTCACGCATATCACCTGCGGCAGGATCACGGACCGCGGCATTACCGACGCGAACAACATGGGCGCGGCAATGGCGCCCGCGGCCTACGAAACGCTCCGCGCCCTCTTTTCCGACACGCAGACCTCGCCCGCGGACTATGACCTCATCGTGACCGGCGACCTCGGGAAGCTCGGACACGGCGTAGTCGTGGACTTTTTCGCGCGCGACGGCGTGGACATGACGAAAAACTACCAGGACTGCGGCATGCTGCTCTATGACCTTGAGCGGCAGGACATGCACATGGGCGGCAGCGGCTGCGGCTGCTCCGCCGCGACGCTCAACGGCTACCTTCTGCGCGGTATGCGGGAGGGAAAGTGGGATCGGATCGTTTTCGCCCCCACCGGCGCGCTCCTCTCGCCCACCTCCACCATGCAAGGCGAGAGCATTCCGGGCATCTGCCACGCCGTCATTCTGGAAAACAGCAGGGAGGAAGCCTAATGGAATATTTCAACGCCTTTCTCTGCGGCGGTCTGCTCTGCGCCGCCGGACAGATCCTCATCGACAAAACGCCGCTCACTCCCGCCCGCATTCTGACGGGCTATGTCGTCGCGGGCGTGCTGCTCACGGCGCTCGGTGTGTACGACCCCATCGTGGAGTGGGGCGGCGCGGGCGCGACCGTCCCGCTCACGGGCTTCGGCTACTCGCTCGCCAACGGCGTAAAGAAGGCTGTGGCGGAGCAGGGCTGGCTGGGCGTCATGACCGGCGGGCTTTCCGCCGCCGCGGGCGGCATCGCCGCGGCGATGTGCTTTGCGGTCCTCATGGCGCTTCTCTTCCGCCCGGGCGACAAGCGCTGACCCCCCTTGCACATTTTTCTCCTTTGTGGTATGCTTGCCACAATGAGATTATCTGCAAAGGAGCGATACTATCATGATCATTCGCACGGAGGACGCCCATCAGGTCCTCACCCCCAACGCCCGCGGCGGAAACGGCACGCTCGACAAACGCGACTTCGTGCCGGAGAAGATGCCGGAGCGCGCCAAAATGTTCGCCGAGATCAAGCTGGAGCCCGGCTGTTCGCTGGGCGTGCATCAGCACACGGGCGAATACGAGGTATTCTTCTTCCACGAAGGCGAGGTCACGCTCACCGACAACGGCGTGGAGCGCAAGATGCACCCGGGCGATTTTGCCGTCTGCTACGACGGCGAAAGCCACGGCATCGCCAACCGCACCGATAAGCCCGCGTCCCTGTTCGCGGCCATTATTCGCACAAAGGAGTAAAGCCCCATGACCTACACCTATTACCCCAAGGGGACCTGTTCAAAGCAAATGGAGGTCGAGCTGGAGAACGGCGTCATCAAGGACGTGCGCGTTCTCGGCGGCTGCAACGGCAACCTGCAGGGCATTGCGAGCCTTGTGCGCGGTATGAAGGCGGCCGATGCCATCGAGCGTATGCGCGGCATCCGCTGCGGCTTCAAGCCCACCTCCTGTCCCGACCAGCTCTCCATCGCGCTGGAGCAGGCGCTGGAGCAGGAGAAAACAAAATCGTAAACAAAAAGGCTTCGCTATGTGCGAAGCCTCAGTCTGTCGAGGAACCCGGTCTGTACTCAGGAGCAGACTGGGTTCCTCGACAGACTGAAGCACCCTTGCGGGTGCTTTTCTTCTTTATTCCGCCGCCTGAATGCGGTGGTACATATCCTGCATCTTGCGGTCAATGTCGGCGATCTCGGCGGCGCAGGCAAACATCTGCTCGTTGATGCCTGCAGGCAGCGTGGCCTTGTCCGCCTTGTAGCGGATGTCATGCTCAAGGCTTGCCCAGAAGTCCATCGCCACCGTGCGGAGCTGCACCTCCACCAGTACGGATTCCGTCCGCTCCGAGAGGTAAATGGGAACGCGCAGGTCGAGGTGGAGCGAGCGGTAGCCGTTGAAATTCGGCGTCCGGATATAGTCCTGCCGCTTGACCAGCTCCATGTCGCTCTGGCGCAGGAGCATCTCCTCCACGCGGTATACATCGTCGATGTAGCAGCACACCACGCGGATGCCCGCGATGTCGTTGATGTTTTTCTTGGCGGACTCCATCGAGATCTCGCAGCCCTTGCGCTGCAGCTTCTCGATGATGCTCTTGGTAGACTTCAGGCGGCTTTCCACATGATGGATGGGATTGTGGGCATACTGCACGCTGAACTCCTCGTTGAGGACCTCCAGCCGCGTCTGGATCTCCCGCACGGCGGAGTTGTAAAGGTGCTGGAATTGCAGAAAGTCCTGATAGCTGCGGTAAAGCTGGGCCGTTTCGTTCTGCAGAACGATATCGGTGCGGATGGTGGATAGGGTCTTGTCCATGATGACCTCCGTGGAGCATTCGTTCTGTTTATCAGTATAGCACAACCGCCGCCAGACGCAAGCAAAAAGCCGAAGCAAATTTTTTGAAAATTTGGGCTTGACTTCACGCCTGATTTTGCTATAATGGTTTTTGCTGTCGAGCATTGAGATACGCAGTGGTATCGAAGTGGTCATAACGAGCACGACTGGAAATCGTGTGACGGCCAAAAGCCGTCCGAGGGTTCGAATCCCTCCCACTGCGCCATATGAATGAAGCCCGCTTTTCGAACATTTTTATCGAAAAGCGGGCTTCTTCATGCCCACAAAGCCTTGAGAAGT
>CAKTEZ010000039.1 GCA_934553255.1 uncultured Oscillospiraceae bacterium | reverse complement strand
CCCTCCCTTCTCTCTGCGTAAAGGCCTTTCACCTATATAGACAACAAAAATCGCCGTTCATTGCGTGGACAGGAAAACTTTTCTTCAAGCTTATCATATCATGCCGGAGCGATAATTTCCACCGGCAGGGAAATGCCGCGCCTGACGATGGCGTCGGTCGTGCGAAGAATGCGGTCACGCGCCGAGGTAGGCGTTCTGCACGACATCGTTTCCGCGCAGATTCTCCGCCGTGTCGCTCAGCACGATCCTCCCGGTTTCAAACACATAGCTGCGATCCACGACCTTAGGTCTCGATGACCTGCTTGTTGCTCTTGACTTCTTCCGGCGTCCCTTCGGCGATCTTCTTGCCGTAGCTGAGCACTAGGCTGCAACCCCGAGACAGGAAAGCGCATTATCAAAAAATGTACTCGGCAAAACACAGGCTGAATGCAAGGCAAAGCTAAAGAAAGCCATTGAGGAAAGCCAAGCGATGGATATCAGCCGAGCAAATGAGTACACAGCCGCAACATGGCTGCGGGGCCGGTATGAGCTCTACGCCAAACCGCATATCCGCCCATCCACCATGAATTACTATCGCCGGAACATCGAACAGCATATCATCCCAGCCATCGGGGATATCCCGCTGAATAAGCTCACTACCCGCGACTTGCAAAAGCTCTACGGTGTCCATTCCACAGGACGCCGTGGAACTGCTGAAACAGGAGCCCGCCAAGCACGCCACGCGACAGATGCAGCAAAAGGTCACGGAGAAAATGGGCAGCTTCATGGCGCAGGTTCGATAAGTCCCACAGGAAAACAGAGCACCGGAAAAGAAATAACTTCCTCTCCGGTGCTCTTTGGCTCTTTCCGTACTGTCTGTGGGCAAACATGCAGTCAAAGGGGTGCGGCGCAAAAAGGAATGCTTAGATTTGTGCTGCAAATACACCTGTTTGCGGCATATTTGGCAATATGCAGGGGGAATAATCCACAGAAGTCTCGGGTGCAATCAGTTGCGCTGGCAGAGACAAAGAATAACTTGCGCCGTCTCTGCTGATCCCCACCAGCTCTGTCATCGACTTCTTATTGTGCGAGTGTTTCTTCGATAAACACCTCGTTCGCCGCCTTGGAGGCAGGTGCGACGACAGAGCCGAACAGCTCGTTTCCGCAGAAGAGCATCAGCGTGGACTTGTTTGCACGCAGGATTTCGTTTTCAAAACTGCCGGTCATGATTGCAAGGACAGTCATATCCTTGCTCAAAAAGCCTTTTCTCAGTGGACACCTGCTGCAGGGCAAGGCCTGCGGGGTTCGCGCGCAGGCAGTAGCCGCCGTCTAGGCGAGCCAATGGCCTTCGCTGGCATGGTCTCAGAGGAGATCAGATGTTCAGTCGGCGACGCAGCTCGCGCACCCGCTCGCGGCCGATCGGCAGCACGGAATCCGTGCCGTGTACGCGCAGGGCAAAGCCGCTGCCCGTCCATGGGAAAATGCTCTCGACATAGCGCAGCTGAACAAGGCAGGTCTTGTGGATGCGGTAGAGGCCCTGCCCTGTGAGCCTGCCCTCGTACTCGCCGAGGGAGGTACTGTCGTTGTAGGTCTTGCCGGAGGTGGTGTGGATCACGCAGCCGCGCCCCACGCCGTCTGTTTCGATGTAGGTGATCTCGTCGATGTCGAGCAGCGTGGTGCTGCGGTTGCTGCTCACGGCGATGCGGTGCAGCAGCGGCGGCGGGGGAGCCGGCGCGGCAGAGGCAGCCGTGCTGCGCTCCAGTGCCTCACGGATGCGGTCGGGGTCGAAGGGCTTGAGCAGATAATCGTCCGCGCGCAGCTCGAATGCGCGCACGGCGTATTCGGAATAGGCCGTTGCAAAGATGATCCGCGCGGACGGCATCAGGCGGCGGGCCAGCGCGGCGATCGTCGTGCCCTCCATATCACCGAGGTGGACATCGAGAAAGAGAATGTCAAAGCTCTGCTTTTCCAGCAGTTCGATCGCCTGTGCGCCGCTTCCTGCCTCAACGACCTCGGCATACGGCAGAAATTGACGAATTTGGTGGATCAACGCAACGCGCGAGTACTTTTCGTCGTCGATCACAGCGATACGCATAAGATCATCTCCCTTCAAACAATATCGGGCATCTGCGGGGGAATGAGCGGGATGGAGAGGGCGACGGTCGAGCCGCGCCCACTGCTGTCGATGGCGAAGCTGCACTGCTCGCCGTAGATGCTGCGCAGACGCTTGCGCACATTGAAAAGGCCGGTGTAGGTCGGATCGTTTGGGTCCTCGAGCTTGCGCAGCACCTCCGGTGGGAAGCCGTGTCCCCGATCGCTCACGCGGATGTAGGCGCGCTCGTCATCCTGACGGATGCAGATGTCCACGCGCCGGTCGTCCACAGACACAAAGCCGTGGCGCACGGCGTTTTCCACAATGGGCTGGAGAATGAGCGGTGGCAGGCGCAGCTTCGTCAGGTCATCGGGCAGCGAGCATTCGACGTGCAGCTCGCCCTCAAAGCGTGCCTCGGTGAGCATAAGGTAGTTGTCCACATTAGAGACCTCCTGCTCAAGGGTGACAAAGGGCTCGTTGATGGTCAGCGTCTGGCGGAAATAGGCGGCGAGGACAAGTATCGTTTTACAGGCGCGGTCGGGATCGGTCAGGCACAGACCGGAGATGGTGTTGAGCGCGTTGAACAGAAAGTGCGGGTTGATCTGCGATTGCAGGGCGCGGAATTCCGCCTGCTTGCGCAGCGCGATCTGATGCTCGGCCTCACCCAGCTCCAGCATGACGGAGAAGAACTTGGCAAGGCTCTCCAGCGTGCAGATGTCGGCGTCGAGCACGAGGTTCGGCCCCGTGGGGACCTTGAGCAGCAGCGCGCCGATGACCTTCTCGTCCTGATGCAGCGGCGCTGCAAGACCGGCGTAGCCGGAGCCGCCGGAAAGCTCCGTTGCTGCGACGGAGCGGTTCTGCGCAATGGCCTCCCGCGCGGAGGGCGGGAGCGGACCGGCGGAGGACAGTCCGCCGCTCGCGGCCAAGATCTGCGTGCAGTCGGTCAGTGCCACCTGAAAGTGAGGGAGCTTTTCCCGCACGATGTTTACGGCGCATTGCAGCCCCTCGCGGTCCTTGATGCCGCGGCGCAGATAGGGCAGGCACTCCTGCGCGATGAGCAGGGCGACGGCCTGCTGCTCGGCAAGCTCGATGGTCAGGTCGCGGTTCAGCCGGTCAAGGATGCGCATAAAGGCCACAAGGCCGAGCGAATTGACCAGGATTTTCGGCAGGAGGATGGACTCCTCCAGCGCGGCGGCCGCGGAAAAGGGCTTTGCCAGCAGCAGGATAAGTCCGCACTGGACCAACTCGGCGACCAGCGTGATGAACACAAGGTCGCTCGTCCGCCGCGAGCGGCGTGTGAACCAGCGGTAGCTCACCGCGCCGATGACGCCGAAGAGGAAGGTGCCAATGGCGCAGGCGAACGAGGTGAAGCCTGCGGGGTTATAGAAATAGCGGTGTACGCCGCTGAGCAGACCCGCGCAGATGCCGCTTGCCGGTCCGCCGACCAGTCCGGCGGCGACCGTGCTCACTACGCGGGTGTTGACCACCGCGCCCTGAAAGGAAAGCCCCGTGTAGGTACAGCTGATGGAGAGCAGTCCGAAGATGACGCCCAGCACGAGCTGGTTCTTCAGCGAGCGGTCCTGCCGCTTGAGCATCATGCGCAGCGGGCGCAGCTCGGTGAGGATGGTGGCGATCAGCACAAGAAAGCTGATATTCAGAATGAGAGAAAAGAAGAGGTTATTCTGCATGGCAGGCCGTTCCCCCGATGTACAGGTTTTGTTAAAATCTTCACAATTAAATAATATAACACACGCTCTGCTTATTTCAAGCGGAAAACGCTGTGAAATTATAGAAAATTGCAATAAAAAAATAAGAGCATGTGTTAACACACCGTAAAGAACCGTTCACGCGCGAAAGACGACCGTTCCCCCAAATTCCCTTGCGCGGCGGTAAATATTAACATAAAATGAACAGCAGAAATGGGGGAGTATGCTTTCCCATTTCCAAATACCATAACAACAAAAGGAGAGAAATGAAGATGAAGAAGTTCCTGTCCCTCTTGCTGGCGCTCATCATGGTCCTCTCCCTCGCTGCCTGCGGCAGCAAGGAGACCCCGTCCACGGACGACACGCCCAATGACAACCAGCAGACCGAGACCACCAAAGGCCTGACCACGGAGGAGCGCTCCAAGGAGTTCATTACCGTCGGCACCGGCCCGACCTCCGGCATTTACTTCCCCATCGGCGGCGCCTTTGCCACCGCGCTGAAGGAGTACGGCTATCAGACCTCTGCTGAGGCCACCAACGCCACCGGTCAGAACATTCAGAATATCCTCAACAGCGACGCCGAGATCGCCATCGCCATGCAGGACGCCGTTATGCAGGCCTACACCGGCACCGGCGCCTACGAAGGCAAGGGCGAGGCCAGCGACCTGCGCGCGCTCATGCGCCTTTGGCCGAACTACGTTCAGCTCGTCACCGTTTCCAGCACCGGCATCAAGTCCGTTGAGGACCTGCGCGGCAAGCGCGTGGGCGTCGGCGCGGCGAACTCCGGCGTGGAGATCAACGCCCGCATGATCCTCAATGCCTACGGCATCACTTACAATGACATCAAGCCCGACTACCTCGCTTACGGCGAAGCCATCGACAACATGAAGAACGGCCAGTGCGACGCGGTGTTCGTCACCTCCGGTCTGCCCAACGCAACGGTCATGGACCTCGGCGTGCAGTATGACATGGTCATCGTTCCCATTGACGGCGAGGGCCGCGAGAAGCTCGTTTCCGAGTATCCCTACTACGCCAAGTCGGTCATTCCTGCCGGCACCTACAACAACACCGAGGATGTTGAGGGCCTGTTCGTTTACAACATCATGCTCGTGCGCAAGGATCTGAGCGACGCGATGGTCTATGATATGCTCGAGGGCATTTTCCAGAACATCTCCACCATCAAGGCATCTCACAACGCCGCCGACAAGAACATCGACATCACCTTCGGCGTGGACGATATCCAGCTCCCGCTGCATCCCGGCGCAGAGGCGTTCTGGAAGGATAACGGCTACATCGACTAAGCAAAGTCCCCTTCGATACATCTGTAAAGAAACGATAAGAGAGCGGGCGTGAGCGCACTGTGCCGCCCACGCCCGCTTTTCGGTAAGGTTCGAGAGATGAAAAGCTCCTTTGGCCGCCGCCCTGCGGTAGCACTTCTGTGTCTGCTGAGTCTCGCCGCGTGGCTCGCCTGCATCGTGCCCGAGCGCACGACGCTCGAGCTGCGCGAGCGCAGCACCGATACCCTGATCGCCGCGTGGCCCATCGCCGCAGGCGACACGCTCTCACTTGAGATCGAGCATTCCTTTGAGCATATCCCGTGGTATGAATTCTACACCGTGACAGACGATCTGCGGTTCAATCTGGATGCGATCGCCGTGGCGGGCTACGGCGCCGGCATTCCGGCCGAGATGGATGTGCCGACGCGCATCGAGGACGGGCTGGTGTGGATGGAGGACATCAACAGCCTCTTTCCCACGCTGCACTGGATCACCTCGAGCAAATATATGAAGACCTTTACACTCAACGACGCGGAGATCTTCGATTTCCGCTCCCTGCCCGACGCGAGCCGCGTCGAGGCAAAAATCATTACGACAAGGGGGTACCTCTTCCGTGGCTGAACTTGAGAAAAACGCCGCTGCCGTTTCGACCGGCGACGCTGCTCCGATCGACGCCGCCAAAGGCGTGGAGATCATGGAGAAATACGAAAAAGAATCCCGCACCCGCAAGTTTGAGGCAAACTGGGTCAATAAGCTCGTCTACTTCCTCTGCCTTGCCTTTACGCTCTACCATCTGGCCTATGCTTCCGGCATCCGCCTGCTGCAAATGGTCAACATCAAGCACCACGCCATCCATGTTGGACTGGTGCTGGTGATCGGCTTCCTGCTCTATCCCGCCTTTAAGAAGTCGAGCCGTAAAAAGGTCGTGTGGTATGATTGGCTTTTGTTCGCGCTTTCCGCCATCATGCCCATCTATGTGTTCATCCGCTATCCTGTGTTCATCTCCACCGGCTTTCAAGGTGAAACGATCGACATCATCGTTGGCACGATCCTCATCCTGCTGGTGCTCGAGTGCTCCCGCCGCCTGAGCGGTCCCGCGCTGAGCATCCTGTCGATCGTTTTCCTGATCTACGCGATCTTCGGGCGCTCCATGCCCGGCATCTTCATGCACCGCGGCTACACCTGGCACCGCATCGTGACCTATCTGACCACCGACATCTACGGCATCTACGGCACCTCGGTCAAGGTGGCGGCAACCTACATCGTGCTCTTCATCATCTTCGGCGAAGTGATGAACAAGTGCGGCATGGGCCAGTTCTTCAACGACATCGCCAACGCGCTCGCCGGACACACCAAGGGCGGCCCCGCAAAGGTCGCTGTGCTGGCCTCCGGCTTCCTCGGCTCCATCAACGGCTCCGCCGTCGCCAATGTCGTCACCACCGGCACCTTTACTATTCCTCTGATGAAGAAGACCGGCTACTCCAAGGAGTTCGCCGGCTCGGTCGAGGCCACGGCCTCCGTCGGCGGGCAGCTGCTTCCGCCCATCATGGGCGCGGCGGCATTTGTCATGGCGGAAACGCTGGGCGTACAGTACGGCGTGATCATCCGCGCCGCCGTCATTCCCGCTCTGCTTTATTACGGCGGCATCCTCGTGCAGGTGCAGATGCGCGCGACAAAGGAGCATCTCAACGGCCTGCCCAAGGAGCAGATGCCCAAGCCCGGCAAGGTCATGCGTGAGCGCGGCCACCTGCTCATCCCTATCGCTTTCCTGCTCTATATGCTCATCTGGAGCGGCAGAACGGTTATCTTCAGCGCCTTCTGGACCATCGTTGTCACGATCCTTGTGGCGCAGCTCCGCCCCATCAGCCGCATGAGCTTCAAGGATATCTGCGATGCCTTTGTCGCTGGCGCGAAGTCCACGGTCTCCGTGGCCATCGCCTGTGCCTGTGTCGGCATCATCGTCGGTGTGTGCGGCATGACCGGCTTCGCGCTCAATGTGGCTCACGCCATCATCCGCATCGGCCAGTCGAGCGTCCTGCTGACGCTGGTGTTCACCATGATCACCTGCATGATCCTCGGCATGGGCCTGCCCTCCATCCCGTCCTACCTCATCACGGCGACCATCGCCGCGCCCGCGCTCGTTGAGCTGGGTCAGCCCGAACTCTCCGCGCACCTGTTCTGCTTCTACTACGCGATGTTTGCGAACCTCACGCCGCCGGTCGCGCTGGCGGCCTTCGCCGCCGCGGGACTTTCCGGCGGCAGCCCGATGAAGACCGGCTGGCAGTCGGTGCGGCTTGCGCTGGCGGGTTTCATCATCCCGTACATGTTCATGTATAACCCCCAGCTCCTGCTGGAGAATGTCACGCTTCTCAGCGGCACGCAGGTCGTTATCAGTTCCTGCATCGGCGTTGTGATGATCGCCGCCGCGGTCGAGGGCTACTTCTTCGGCAACCTTAACTGGATCATGCGCATCTTCTCGATGGCCGGCGCGCTGATGCTCATTGACAGCAAGACGCTGACCGACATCGTCGGCATCGCCCTGCTCGCCATCGTGGTCGGCTATCAGAAGCTGATCTATCAGCGCAGACACAAGGATCCCGAGCCGCCCGCACCCATCTCGGCGCCGCCTGCTGCGCAGTAGACAAAGCGCGCAGTCCGGTAGACACGCAAAAAGGAGAGCGCCCTATGGCGCTTTCCCCAGCTCGTCGAAAAAGTCCATCAAATGCTGGGCTTTTTCTGATAGATATGGTAGAATGGGTAAGGGTGA
>CAKTEZ010000038.1 GCA_934553255.1 uncultured Oscillospiraceae bacterium | reverse complement strand
GTCAAGTTCTTCGTTGTTTAATTTACAAGGTACACGCTCCAACCGCGGAACAGTTGATAGATTACCACGCCGCGCACCGTTTGTCAACTGCTTTTTTCTAATTTTTCAGCTTTTCTCAAAAATATTTTGAAGACAAACGGAGCAAGAGGTGCTATACTGTTATTTACCGGCCGCACAAAAAATATACACTCTGTCGATTTTGAGGAGAACCGCGATGCAATTCCGTTCGCTCAACGCCACCTTCGGCAAGCTGGAGCGCCGCGCGCTGTGCTTTTCCGAGGGACTTAATATCATAGAAGCGCCGAACGAAGCAGGCAAATCGACCCTGACCGCCTTTCTGCGCGTGATGCTCTACGGTCTGCCGACGCGCGAGCGCGGCGCAGCCGCGGATAAAAACCTTTATGCCCCATGGAGCGGCAGCGCCATGCAGGGTCGGCTCGACCTCGTTTTGGACGACGGCTCTGCCGTCACGCTCACGCGCGACACGGCGCGCGCCAATGCGCCGATGGGCCGCTTTTCCGCCGTCTACACCGGAACGAGCGAGGCCGTGCTGGGGCTGACCGCCGCCGACTGCGGCGAGCAGCTCACAGGCGTACCGCGCGAGGTATACGAGCGCAGCGCCTTTATCCGACAGAGCGGCATCGCCGTGGACTCCGACGCGGAGTTGGAGCGGCGTATCGCGGCGCTCATCACCACGGGCGAGGAGGGCGTTTCCTACACGGAGGCAGAGGCGGCGCTGCGCCGTCAGCTCAACGCCCGCAGGCACAACAAGACCGGCCGTATCCCCGCGCTGGACGCGGAGATCGCCGCGCTGGAGGATACCGCCGCCGAGCTGCGGCAGCTTTCCGCCGAGCAGCGCGCAGCGGAGAACGCGCTGTCGGACCGCACGGAGCAGGCGGAGGCGCTCCGCGCGGCGCTCAGACGCCACGACCTTGCCGACGCACAGGACCGTCTGCGCGCCGTCGCCGACGCCAGAGAGTCGTGGCAGCGCGCGGACGCGGAGGCCGAACAGTTCTACCGCCTGCTGCGCGAGAGCGGAACGCCCGCACGAGAGACGCTGGAGGAGAGCCGCGCAAGGCTCGCCGCGCTCGAACCGCTCCAAGCTGCGGCGGAGGCCGCCGAAGCGCAGCGCGCAGACGCAGAGGCCGCGTTGGGCGCGTTTGACGCCGCGCCGCCGGCGCGCTCCCGTCCGCTGCTGCCCTACATTATAATATGTACCGCCGTGGGACTGGGCTTCCTGTTTGTCCCCGCGCTGCCGCACACCGTATCGCTCATCGGAAGGGTCGTGTCCGCTCTGGCGCTTCTCGTTCTTCTTGCCCTTGACGGTGCAAGATCCCGAAAGGCGCGGAGGGCGCGCACGGACGAGCGCGCCGCGCTGGAACGGGCGCTTCAGACGGCGCGGACCGCGGCAGAGACGCAGCAGAGGCTGTACCGCGAGGCGGAACGCAGCCTGCTCGCCGCGCTCGGTGTGCGCGATCTCGCCCATGCCGCGGCGTACCTCCGTGAAAATCTCGCCCGCTGGGATACATTTGCCGAGCTGACGAACGCAGAGCAGACCGCGCGGGTGCGCTACGAAACGCTCGCCGAGCAAGCCAAGGGGAGCGAGCCGCCCGCCGAGCCGGTGGAACGCCCCGTGCAGAGCCGCGAGGCGCTGCAGGCCGCGCTCGCGGACTGCGAGGCCGCGGCGCGCGAGGCACAGCGCCGCATCGACTACACGGCGGGCCGCAGCCGCGCCCTCGGCGAATGGGCCGACACAGAAAGCGCGCTTGCCGAAAAGCGGGCGGAACGCGAGGTCCTGCAGGGCGAGTACGACGCCATCGCGCTGGCGATGGACGCGCTCGCGCGGGCGAACACCGCGCTCCAGAGCCGCTTCTCTCCCGCGCTCGGGCTGCGCGCGGCGGAGTTGTTTGAACGCATGACGGGCGGCAAATACCGCGCCGTGCTGCTCGACCGCAGCTTTCACGCCGCCGCCGAGGAGACCGGCAGCCCCATCGCGCGCGACGTCGGCTCGCTCAGTCAGGGCGCGGCGGACCAGCTCTACCTCGCCGTGCGGCTCGCCATCTGCGGGTTGGTATTGGACGCGGACAAGTCTGTGCCGCTCGTGCTGGACGACGCGCTCGTCCGCTTCGACGACGCGCGCTGCGCGCAGGCATTGGAGCTTCTGCTGGAGGAGAGCCGCCGTCGGCAGATCCTTCTCCTGACCTGCCAGCACCGCGAGGCGCGCTGTCTCGCCGGACGCGAGGGCGTTCATATTCAAACCCTGTAAGCTGTCTGTTGCAAACCGCTTATAAATACGATAAAATACACACAAAATAGATCACATCAGGAGAATGATCCCCATGTCCACTCTCACTCCGCTGCCCCTTCCGCAGACCTTCGAGGAGGGCTGCGCCCTCTTCCTGCTTTTCATCGCCTACAGCACGCTCGGCTGGTGCGGTGAAATGCTCTACTGCTCTATACCCAAGGGCCGCCTGTGCGAAAAGCGGGGCTTTTTGAACGGTTTTCTCTGCCCCATCTACGGTCACGGCGCGCTGCTGGTGCTTTACGCTCTGCGCGGCGGCTTCCGGAACCCGTTTTTGACCTTCCTGTTCGGCGCGTTGCTCACGAGCGTTCTGGAATACTTCACCAGCTGGCTGATGGAAAAGCTCTTCCATATGCGCTGGTGGGATTACTCCCACTATAAATTCCAGATCAACGGCCGCGTGTGCCTGCTCAATTCCACCTGCTTCGGTCTTGCCTGCGTGCTGCTGTGCCATGTGGTCCACCCATGGCTGTGGGCGCACATTCTCGGTCTCGGCAGCGCGGTGATCGTGCCGCTGGCCTCGTTCATCTGCGGCATCTATCTCACCGATACCACGCTCTCCGTCCGCAGCGCCATTCAGCTCAGCGCCCAGATGGGCAAGCTGCGCGACCTGCAGAGCGAGCTGAAGGACTTCGTCGCCGAAAAGCGCGAGGAAAGTCAGGAGCGCAATGCCGAGCGCCGTCTCGAAGCGCTCTCCCGCGCCCGCGCCCTGCGCGACGGCGCCGACATCTTCGAGCGCCGCCTGCTCCACTCCCATCCCCAACTCAAGGCCGCGCGCGAGGAGCTGCTCGCCGGTATCCGCGCCCGCCTTGCCGAGAACGAGGCCGAACTGGAGCAGCTCAAGAGCGTCTACAGCCCGCGCCGCGACAGGAAGTGACTCCGGTCGATTGACTTCCCGCGCCATTCGGTATACACTAAATTCAACACCAACAGCAAAGGAGCGTGCAGCGCCATGAGTGAATGCACCCACAACTGCTCGACCTGCGGCGAAAGCTGCGGCGAGCGCACCAGTCCCCAGTCCTTTCTGAAAATGCCCCATGCCGATTCGCACATCGGCAAGGTGTTCGGCGTCGTGTCCGGCAAGGGCGGCGTCGGCAAGTCGATGGTCACGAGCCAGCTTGCCGTCAGCCTGCGCCGCAAGGGATACCGCGTCGGCGTTCTCGATGCCGACATTACCGGCCCCTCCATTCCCAAAGCGTTCGGTATGCATGACAAGGCTGTCGGCACGGAGAATGCGCTTCTGCCCTGCCGCAGCGCGACGGGCATCGAGGTCATGTCCATCAACCTCCTGCTCGACGACGAGACCGACCCCGTGATCTGGCGCGGTCCGGTCATCGGCGGTGTAGTCACGCAGTTCTGGACCGACGTGCTCTGGGATGTGGATTACCTGCTCGTCGATATGCCGCCGGGAACCGGCGATGTGACGCTGAGCGTATTCCAGTCCATTCCCCTCTCCGGCATCGTGGTCGTCGCCTCCCCGCAGGAGCTGGTCGGCATGGTGGTGGAGAAGGCGGTCAAAATGGCGGAGAAGATGGCCGTTCCCATCGTCGGCCTTGTCGAGAACATGAGCTACCTCGTCTGTCCCGACTGCGGAAGGAAGATCTACCTGTTCGGCGAAGGCAAGTGCGCCGAGGCCGCGAAAAAGCACGGGATCCCGCTGCTTGCACAAATGCCCATCGACCCGCAGCTTGCCGCGCTCGCGGACGAGGGCCGCATCGAGGACTTTCACGGCGACTGGCTCGCCGACACCGCCACCGCGCTGGAGGCGCGCTGACCTTATCTGCCGCCTGTATACAAGGGAGGGCATTCCGTTCGGAATGCCCTCCCTTGTATTTTTCTCGTGGGTCACAGTCCCCCGTGCAGCTTCCAGAGGACCGGCTCGAAGTCCACGCCCTCGCGGGCGGGCAGCTTCTGCGGCAGCGTGTGGAGCGCGCATTCGCGCACGAAGGCCTCCGCCAGCCGCACCGCCTCACGCAGGCTCTCGCCCTTGACGAGCGCGCCGGTGAGGACGGACGAAAACACATCGCCCGTGCCGTGAAACTCCTTGCCGACGAATTCGTCGAACACGAACGCCGCCGCGCCCTCCGTACGGTCGTAGAGACACGCGCCGATCTCGCCCTTGCGGAGCGATACGCCGGTCAGCACCACGCTTCGCGTCCCGCCGAGGCTCAGGCGCTCAACGGCGGCGCGGTATTCCCCCTCGCCGCGCGGCAGCGCGGCAAACGAATGGTCCTCGCCGAGCAGCACCGCCGCCTCCGTAAGGTTCGGCGTGATAACATCTGCCAACGCCGCGAGCCGCGTCATGCCCGCGCACATATCGGGCGTATAGGTCTTGTAGATCTTCCCGTGGTCGCCCATCACGGGGTCGCAGACGAAGATCGTCGAGCCGTCGCGGCGGAAGGTCCGCACGAAATCCGCCGCAAGGTCCATCTGCGCTCCGCTGCCCATAAAGCCGGTATAGACCGCGTCAAAGCGCAGCCCAAGCGCCGCCCAGTGCGCGGCGATCTTCGGCATTTCGTCCGTCAGGTCGAGGAAAGTGTAATCCTCAAAGCCGCCGGTGTGCGTGGAAAGCAGAGCGGTCGGCAGCGGGCAGCACTGCACGCCCATCGCGCTCAGGACCGGAATGGCGACGGTCAGCGAGCAGCGGCCGAAGCCGGACAGGTCGTGAATGGCGGCAACTCTTGGGGTTGGCATGGAAACAAACGACTCCTTTTTCGTTACTTGACCTCGATCAGCTCATACTGCCGTGTGCCGATGCCGAGCTTCTCGGCGTGGTCGAGCGTGACCTCCCAGTTCGTACCGGGGTGCATGACGCTGAAATGGTCGTGGTGCGCGCATTCGTGCTTGTGCAGCATATCGGTAAGGTAGCTGTCCGCCACGGGAGTCTCCGCGTTGCACCTGTCGGCGCAGGCCTGATCGATGGCGACGGGGTCAAAGCTCGCAAACATTCCGACATCGGGAACAACGGGAACATCGTTGCCGCCGTAGCAGTCGCAGAACGGCGAAATGTCCTTGGCGATGGAGATGTGAAACTGCGGGCGGTCCTTGACCACGGCGAGCGTGTACTCCGCCATCTTCATGCACAGGGCCTCCAGCGTGTCGTCGTTGCGGTTGAAGATCGCGTCAAAGTTGCACGCGCCGAGACAGCGGCCGCAGCCGACGCATTTCTCGTGGTCGATGTGCGCCTTGCCGGAGGAAAAATCGATGGCGTCCTGTCCGCAGCTTCTCGCGCAGGCGTGGCAGGCGCGGCACTTTCTTTCGTTGACCTCCGGCTTGCCCGCGTTGTGCTGCTCCATCTTTCCCGCACGGCTGCCGCAGCCCATACCGAGGTTCTTCATTGCGCCGCCGAAGCCGGTAGCCTCGTGGCCCTTGAAATGGCTCAGGCTGATGATGATATCGGCGTCCATGATGGCGCGGCCGATCTTGGCCTCCTTCACATAGGTCGTCCCCTCCAGCGGGACGAGCGCCTCGTCTGTTCCCTTCAGGCCGTCGGCGATGATGAGCTGGCAGCCGGTCGAGAGCGGGGAAAAGCCGTTCTCCTCCGCGCTTTCCAGATGCTCCAGCGCGTTCTTGCGGCGGCCGGCGTAAAGCGTGTTGCAGTCGGTGAGGAACGGCTTGCCGCCGCGGCGCTTCACCGCGTCCGTCACGACGCGCGCCCAGTTCGGGCGCAGGAAGCTCAGGTTGCCCGGCTCGCCGAAGTGAATTTTAATGGCGACGAACTTGCCGTCGAAATCGATCTGGTCAAAGCCCGCCTTGTCCAGCAGGCGGTCCAGCTTGTCCAGCGCGCTCTTGCCTTCCGGCATACGCAGGCTGGCGAAGTAAACCTTGGATTTTTCCATAGCTTCGTTCCTCCTCAGTATGATCTTTTTCTTAGCAGGTCTTATTATATCCGCCGTGCTGCGCCATTGCAAGGAAAAATCCGCACACGGCGCGCATAGGCTTCTCCGAGGTGATCGACCATGACCATTCACATTGTCCGCGCGGGCGAGAGCCTGCGCTCCGTCGCCGCGCAGTACGGCGTTCCGCCGGAGCTTCTCGCGGGCCTGAACGGCATCGCGGAGAAAACGCCGCTCGCCGTTGGGCAGACGCTCGTTATCCGCATTCCCACCGAGGTACACACCGTTTCGGCGGGCGAAACGCTCCACGGCATTGCGCGGCGCTACGGGCTGAGCGTGCGGCAGCTGCACCAGAACAATTTTGCCCTCAACGGGCGCAGCGAGCTGGCGGTCGGGCAGACGCTGGTCCTTGCCTACGCAGACACACCGCTGCGTACCGTCGGCGTCAACGCCTACGCTTATCCCTCCATCGACGGTGTACTGCTGAACGCTGCGCTGCCCTATCTCACCTACCTCACGCCCTTCACCTACGGCTTCACGGAGACCGGCGCGCTCGTCCCGTTGGACGACGGGCGGCTGCTCGCCGCCGCCGGACGGCAGCGGGCCGCGGCGCTGCTGCACCTCTCCACGCTGACCGAGGAGGGCCGCTTCTCCAACGAACGCTCGTCCGCGCTCCTTGCCGACGGAGCGCTTCAGGAAGCGCTGACGCAGAATATCCTGCAAACCCTGCGGGAGAAAGGCTTTTATGGACTGGATGTGGACTTTGAGTATGTCCAGCCGCACGAGCGCGAGGCCTATGCCGCGTTCATCACGCGCCTGCGCGAGACCCTCAACTCGCTCGGCTATCCGGTCATCGTCGCGCTCGCGCCCAAAACGAGCGCGGTGCAGCGCGGCCTGCTCTACGAGGCGCACGATTACGCTCTGCTCGGTCAGGCCGCGAACGCCGTCTTTCTCATGACCTATGAGTGGGGCTACACCTACGGTCCGCCGATGGCGGTCGCGCCGCTGCCTCAGGTGCGCGCCGTGTTGGACTACGCCGTAACGGAGATCGACCCCGCGCGCATTTTCCTCGGCGTGCCGCTCTACGGCTACGACTGGCCATTGCCCTTCGTGCAGGGCGGCACACAGGCGCAGTCCGTCTCGCCGACGCAGGCGGTCGAGCAGGCGGTGCGCGTCGGCGCGGAGATCCTCTACGACGAAACCGCGCAAGCGCCCTACTATACCTACGCCGACCCCTCCGGACAGGGGCATATCGTCTGGTTCGAGGACGCGCGCAGCATCGAGGCCAAGCTGCGTCTGGTGGACGAATATGGTCTGCAAGGAGTGGGGTACTGGAGCCTCATGCGTCCGTTCCCGCAGAACTGGGCCGTCCTCTCTGCGCTCTACGACATCGAAGCGCTGCTCTGACCGCATTGCACGATGGCGTCTGCGACCACGCTCACCACATCCTGCACCGTTTCGTCAAAAAGGTGCGTGTAGACGGCGCTCGTGGTACTCGTGGAGCTGTGGCCGAGCGCCTTGGAGATGGTGAACATCGGCACGCTGCGGCTGTTGGCGACGCTGGCAAAGCTGTGGCGCAGGCCGTGGAGCGAGATGGGCGGCAGGTCGTGCGCCGCGACGAACGCGGCGACGCGGTTGCCGAGAATGTCGGGACTCCACGGCTTTCCCTCCGGTGTAACGGCAACATAACCCTCCGGATTGAAGCCGCCGCACGCGCGCCGCGCTCGCTCCCAGTCCCGGTGGAGCCGCACGAGCAGCTCCTCCAGGTCGCTTACGCCGCCGTACCCCAGCCGCCGCAGAGAGGAATAAGTCTTGGGCGCTTTCTCGATGGCGAGTCCGCCCACGGCGGTACGGACCTCGCACACCCGGATCACGCGCGCGTCCAGATCCACGCTGCGCCATTTCAGCCCGCAGATCTCGCTGCGCCGCAGCCCAAGATAGCCCGCCAGCTTGATGGGCGCCTCCAGCGGGTCTCCCGCGCAGGCGCGGAACAGCGCGTTGAGCTGCTCCGTATCGTAATAGCGGTGGCGCGGCTGCTCCCGCGCGGGCGGAAGCGCACAGCGCGTCGCATTCTCCCGCACAAGTCCCTGCCGCACCGCCGCTTCCAGCGCCGTGTGCATCAGCACGTGATGCTTACGCACGGTATTGCGCGACAGTCCCGCCGCCATGCAGTCCGCGTAATAGCTTTGCAGATGTGCGCCCGTCAGAGCGCGCAGACGCACCCCTCCGAGCGCGGGAACGAGGTGGTTGCGGATCATGCCCTCGTAGCCGTGTACCGTCGTCCGTTCGCGGTTCGGCCGGATAAAGTCTCGCAGCCAGCGCTCCAACCACTCGCCCAGCGTAAGCTCCGCCCGCTCCGGCGCGGCGCGCGCCGCGCGAAGCAGCAGAAATTCCGCCAACGCCCGCTCGGCGTCCTCCATCCGTCGAAAGGTCTGCACGCTCCGCAGCCGCCGCCCATCCGGCGTCATGCCATAGTGCATGGTAACGTAGTACATCCGCTTTTTGTCGTCGTATGCCAGATTTTGCCTGATGGTCTTCCGCATGATGTTTCCCCTCTCTGTCTCTGTTGGAATAGAAACAGTCTACCACAGAGGGAGCCGATGCGCGCAAAAAGACCCGCAGCCATGGGCCGCGGGTCTTTTTGGTGCCTCGTCGGGGATTCGAACCCCGGACACCCTGCTTAAAAGGCAGGTGCTCTGCCGACTGAGCTAAC
>CAKTEZ010000037.1 GCA_934553255.1 uncultured Oscillospiraceae bacterium | reverse complement strand
CTGTCGGAGCGGCGCAGGCCGAGGTTGCCGCCGACCGTCGCGCTGTTGCGCTTGGCAAAGGAGGCGCAGAAGCCGGCAGCCTCTTTGATAAACGCCGGAACGAGGTCGCTCTCGATCACATCCTGCATGGTGCAGAGCGCGCCGATGTAGACCTTGCCGTCCTTTTCGGTGATGGTGTTGAAATCGAAGCCGGTGATGTCGATGAGGTCCTTGCCCTCGGCGGCGCCGCCGAGGCGGAGGTCGTCGGTGCCGCCCGCAAGGTAGACCGCCGTATCGGCGTGTTCCTTACGCAGGTTCACCGCCTCCTGCGGAGTCCGGGGATGGTAGATCATAGCAGTGCCTCCCTTTTATTCTTGCTCTTCCACGCGGCCGGGCGCATGGCCGGCCTCCAGCGCGTCGATAAAGAACGCGAGCATTCTTCGCGTGGTGTTTCTGCGGTATTCCGGCATGGCGTGCGGGCTGATGACCGTGTTCCATGCGTCAAGGAATTCTTCCTTAACGGTGTGAAGCTCGCTGACCTTTTTGCCGATCAGAAGCTCCTCCGCCTTGCGGGAGCGGGCGACCTTGGGGCCTGCTGCGCCGGAGGAGGCGCGGAAATCGACCAACACGCCGTCACAAACGGTGGCGGCGGCGGAAAGCGTCAGCTTGGAGATGGCGTTTGCGCGGCGCATACCGATCTTGCGGAAGAAAATATGGGTAAAGTCCTGCTTGGGGATGATGACCTTCGTGATGATCTCGTCCTCGCGCAGCGCGGTCTTCTTGGTGGCGATGATGTAATCGTCCACGAGCATACGGCGCTCGCCGTCCGCGCTCGCGAGCACCACCTCCGCGTCCATCAGAATGAGCGGCTGAGGCATATCGCCCTTGGGGGACGCGTTGCCGATGTTGCCGCCGATGGTCGCGGTGTTCCGCAGGGCGATGGCGCCCATGCGGGAGGCCGCGTCCTTCAAAAGCTCGGGCGCGATGGGCGAACGGGCGATCTCCGCCGAGGTCGTGCAGGCGCCGATCTCCACGCCGCCGTCCGGCAGCTCACGGATACCCTTGAGTTCCTTGAGATTGGCAATGATCATCACATCGCCCTTGAACGCGGGCGTGATGCCCGCGCCCATGCTGTTCGCGACCATCAGGTCAGAGCCGCCGGCGAGAACGGTCGCACCGGTCTCCTTGCGGATACGGAGCGCCTCCTCGAGCGTTTCGGGAATGAAGCACTTTACCTGTTCCATAAGGCCGCTCCTTTCTTCGCCGCGAGCCGGATACACTCGACGATCAGGTCATAGCCGGTGCAGCGGCAGATGTTGCCGCTGATGCCGACGCGGATCTCTTCCTCGGTGGGGTCCGGGTTCCTGCTCAGCAGGACATAGGTCGCCATGACCATGCCCGGAATGCAGAAGCCGCATTGCACCGCGCCGCCCTCGGCGTAGGCGTCGATGATGCACTTTCCCATTTCCGTATCGCGGATGCCCTCGATGGTCAAAAGCTCGCAGCCGTTGACCGCGCCGACGGGAAGGATGCAGCTGGTGACCAGCTCGCCGTTTTTGATGATGGAGCAGGCTCCGCACTCGCCCTCGCCGCAGCCCTCCTTGCTGCCGGTGAGACCGTAGTCCTCACGCAGCACATCGAGCAGTCTTCTCAGCGGATCGCCCCGGTAGCGCTTCTGCTCGCCGTTCAGGGTAAAACAGATCTCAGTGTACATGTTTCATAGCCTCCTCAATATCTTCCGGCGGAATGGGGATCGAGGTGAAGCGGGTATTGAGCGCGCGCTCGACCGCGTCCACATACGCCGCGGAAGCGCCGTTGAACACCAGCTCGCCCATGCCCTTGGCGCCATAGGGACCCCAGGGATATGGATTTTCCTGAATGTGGTAGAACTGCTTCGGGAAATCCATCGAGGTGGGGATCACATAGTCGGACATGCTCTTCTGCTTGAAGCGGCCGCCCTTGACCTCCAGCTTTTCCATCGAGCCATAGCCGAGGGACTGGAGGATGCCGCCGTTGATCTGACCGTGGACGATCAGCTCGTCGATGGCCTTGCCGATCTCGTGGGAGGACCAGACGCCAAGCGTCTTGACCTCGTTCGTCAGCTTGTCCACCTCGACCTCGACGCAGGCAACGCCCCAGCCGTAGCCGAGGTAAGCGTCGCCGCGGAAGGTGGCCTGATCCCACGGATAGCCGTCGGGATGCTCGTACTCGACCTCGGTGGTGAAGTCGCCCTCGTTCCAGCGCGCCTTCATCTCCTGCGCGGCGCGCTCGACAAGGCGGCCGACGATCATGGTGGAGCGGGAGGCCGCGGTCGGACCGGAGTCCACGACCTTGGAGGTGTCGGGGTCGGGGTATTCGATCTGGTCGATGCTCACGCCGAGCGTGGCGGCGCAGATCTTACGCAGGCTGGTCTTGAAGCCCTGTCCCATTTCGGTGGAGCCGACCTCGATGCGGACCTTGTCGCCGGTCTTGACCAACCGCGCGTGCGCCTTGATGATGGCCTGCTCGCCGTTGCCGGTGAACGCGCCGCCGTGGTTGTAAAGCGCGATGCCGATGCCTCTGCCGCAGCCGGGCTTATACTCCTTCGCTTTGCGCCAGTAATCGGATTCGCGGGTGATGACATCCAGCATCTCGGGAAGCTTGACCTCCTCGATGATGTGACCGTTGGTCGTGGTCTCGTCGCCCTTCTTGGCAAGGTACTGCATCTTGAATTCCAGCGGGTCCACGCCGAGGTGGTGCGCCAGATGGTCGAGGTGCGTCTCGATGGCAAAGAGCGTCTGCGGCGCACCGAAGCCGCGGAACGCGCAGGACGGGAACATATTGGTGCCGATGCCCTCGCCCTTGAGATAGGTATTGTCGAAGGTGTAGACGCCGTTGCCGTGGAACACGCCGCGCTGGAGCACGACGTAGGACGAGGAGAGGTACGCGCCGCAGTTATAGTAGATGTGACCGTACACACCGGTGATCTTTCCGTCCTTCACCGCGGTCTTGTAGATGCACTTGGACGGATGGCGCTTGACGGAGAACTGCGTGTCCTCCTCGCGGTCAAAGACCATCTTGATGGGCTTGCGGATCTTGTTCTCCGCCACCAGCAGAGCGCCGCACAGCACATCGGGGAAATGCTCCTTGCCGCCGAACGCGCCGCCGGTGGTGCATTGGCGGACGATGATGTCGTCATAGGGAATGTCCAGCAAGCCCGCGATGGACTTGCGGATATAGAACGGGCATTGGGCGGAGGCGTAGAAAACGAACTTCCCGTCCTCCATGTCCGCGATGGCGCTGTTGGTCTCCAGGTGGACATGCTCCTGATAGGGCGTTTCGATGGTCTCCTCAAAGACCTCGTCCGCCTCGGCGAACACCTCGTCCATCGGCCTGCCCTTTTCGCAGAACAGCTCGCACATGACATTGCTGTTCTTCTCAGGGAACATGGGACCGCCGACGCAATGGATGCCGTCGTCGATGGTGACGGCGGGCGTCTGCTCCTCGTAGTCGATCCTGATCTGCGCCTTGAGCCGCTTGAGAACGCCGCGGTCCGGACCGACCACAAGACCGATCGTCTCGCCGACATAGAGTACATAGTCCTCGGCGAAGCAGCGCCAGTCCTTGGCGATCATCCACAGCTCGTTCTTGCCCTGCGCGGGAATATCCTTCGCGGAGATGAAGTGGTAGCCCTCCGGCAGCTCCGGCACATGGATGGCCTTGATCCTGCCGCGGGCAATGGTGGAGCGCACCATGTAGGCGTACTGCATATCGGGCAGCGTCATGTCGCAGACATACACCGCCTCGCCCCTCGCCTTCTGGACTGCGTCCACGCGGACGACGCGATCCCCGATCCCCGTCGCCTGCTTGCTGCATACTTCAGACATAGAAACCCTCCTTCAGCGTCCCTCTCGATTTGGGACGCCTCTTTCGGTAAATTTGGACTTTTTGAAAGAATTGACAAAATTGGTAAAGCGCATTGCCTTGATTTGGGCAAATCGACCTGCTGTCTTACGCCGATTTTAACACCAACCGCCCCCGTTTGTACAGGGATAGCGTGATTTTACTTTCAGAATAGCGTGCGTAATTTTCGGTTGCGCCGGAAAGACTATCTGTGGTAAAGTGACATTACAAAGAAAAGAGAGAGGGTCCCTCATGAACCAATCGCCCGCCATCGGCTGCCTTGTCATGGCCGCCGGAAATGCGAGCCGCTTCGGCTCGAACAAGCTCGCCGCCGAGATAGATGGCAAAATGCTCATCGAACACGCGCTGGAGACTGTGCCGCGGGAGGAATTTGCCCGCGTGACCGTCGTTACGCAGTACGACGAGGTCCTCGACCTCGCAAAGCGCTTTGGCTTTCAGGTTTTGGTCAACCCGTTTCCCGAATGGGGCGCGAGCCACACCATCAAACTCGGCACCGAGGCCATGGCGGACTGTGACGCCATCCTCTATCAGGTCGCCGACCAGCCGCTGCTGCGGCGCGAGAGCGTCCGCGCGGAGGTCGCGTTTTTCCGGCAGCATCCCGACCGCATCGTTGCGATGGGACACGGCGGCGTACGCGGCAATCCGTGCATCTTCCCCGCTCGCTTCTTTCCCGAGCTGACGGCGCTTGAGGGCGATCATGGCGGAAGCGCCGTCATCCGCCGTCACGAGGACGCGCTGCTGCTTTTCGATGTCTCCTCCGACGAGCTGCGGGACATTGACACCCCAATGGCGCTCGCCGCGCTGCGCGACACGCTCGCGTGAATCACGGCAGGGTCATCTCGCCGCGGAGGTCCTGTCCCATCAGCGCCTTGACCTTTTCCTTCTCATAACCGCAGGAGAACAGGTAGTACAGCTTGGCAACGGCGGCCTCGGTCGTCAGGTCCAGCCCGCTGACCGCGCCCGCCTTTTTCAGCGCGTTCGAGGTCTCGTAGGTCCCAAGCGACACCGCGCCCTGCGGACATTGGGAGCAGACGGTCAGCACCGTGCCGTTGCGGAATGCCTTGCGTATGATCGGCAGCAGCGCGTTCCCGTCGCCCGGGATATTGCCCGCGCCGAAGGTCTCGATGACGATGCCGCGGAGCTTCTCCGTCATGATGGACTCAAACAATTCAAACTGTATCCCTGGGAACACCTTGAGTACCCCGATGGGGATATTTTCCAATAATTGCAGCTTCAAAGCGCCTTTCGGCTTCGGCAGGAGGGCGCTTTCGCTGTAGCGGATCGTAATGCCCGCCTCAGCGAGGCTGGGATAATTCGGTGAGACGAAGGCGATCAGCCCGTCGGCGGAATACTTGGTCGCGCGGTTGCCGCGCAGGAGTTTCCCGCCGAAGTAAAGGCACACCTCATGCACCTTGTCCGCGCCCGCGATGAGCAGCGAGGTGATGAGATTGTCGCGTCCGTCGCTGCGGATCTCGCACATGGGGATCTGTGAGCCGGTGAGAATGACCGGCTTCGCCAGTCCCTCGAGCATGAAGGAGAGCGCGGACGCGGTGTAGGCCATCGTGTCCGTGCCGTGAAGCACCACGAAGCCGTCGTAGGCATCGTAATAGTCGGCAATGAGCCGCGCGATCTTGTTCCACTCATGCACGGTCATGTTGGAGGAATCGAGCAGCGGGTCCATTTCGAGCATATCCCAATGGGGCATCTGCTCGGCGTACAGGTCCGGAATGGCCTCCATCGCACGGCGGAACTGCCCGCTCTGCGGGGCGTAGCCGTTCTCCGTGCGCGTCATGCCGATGGTCCCGCCGGTATAGATGATCAGAATGTTTTTCATACTCTTTACCACCAGTAGCGCGGCATCTTGGGCCGCTCATAGGGCGTTTTCATCAGCGGGAGGCTCGTCCGCATCTCGCCGTCGAGCGCGAAGTACGCGCCCGCCACGGCGGGGGCGGTGGGAATGGTCGTGATCTCGCCGATGCCGATGGCGCCGAAGGCCATATCCTGTCCTTCTTTCTCCACGAGAATGCTGTGGATGGGCGGCACCTGATCGGCGCGGAACAATCCGAGCGTACCGAATTTTGCGCTGGGAATGCAGTCGTAGAGCGGGTAATGCTCCGTCAGCGTGAAGCCGAGCGCCATGGTGACGCCGCCCTCGATCTGCCCCTCGCAGGAGAGCGGGTTGATCGCCTTGCCGACAAAGTGCGCCGCGTCGATCTCACGGATCGTGCCGTCGTCGTTGAGGACGCACACATGGGTGGCGTAGCCGTAGGCGACATGGCTGACGGGGTTCTCCACATCCTGCGCGCCCAGCGGGTCGGTCTTTGCGAGGTATTCGCCATAAAACTCCTGTCCCTCAAGCGCCTTCCAGTCCACGCTCGCGCCTGCGGGCAGCTCCGTTCCGACGGCGCCGCTGCTGTTGCTGCCCGGCAGCGCCTCCATGCCCCGCCGGTGCGCGATGCCGGAATAATCGGACACCTTCACCCCTGCGCCCGCCGCAGCGAGCAGCTTCTGGCAGGCCCTGCGGCAGGCCTCGCCGGTCACGAGCGTCTGGCGCGAGCCGGAGGTCGTGCCGGAGTCCGGTGCGTTCACCGTGTTGGCGGCCTCGTAAACGACATCCTCGCGTCCACAATGCAACATCGTGCAGACGATCTGCGTCAGCACCGTGCCAAGCCCCTGACCGATGCAGGACGCGCCGGAGCGGATATGAAGCCTTCCGTCCCGAACCGCCACGATGCAGCGGCCCGTATCCGGAATGCCCACGCCGACGCCCGCGTTCTTCATCGCGCAGGCAATGCCGACATTCCTGTTCTGCTCGCAGATGTCCTTCACCGCCTCAAGCGTTTCCACAAGACCTGTGGACGGCGGCGCGATCTGACCGTTGGGCAGCACCTGCCCGGGGCGAATGGCGTTGCGGTAGCGGATCTCCCACGGGGAAATGCCCAGCTCGTGCGCCATCTTCGTGAGCGTCATTTCCATAGCGTAGCAGGTCTGCGTCACGCCGAAGCCACGGAACGCGCCTGCGGGCGGGTTGTTCGTATAGTACGCCTTGCCCGTGATCTCAAAATTTTCGTAGTGATAGGGGCCTGCCGCGTGCGTACAGGCGCGTTCAAGCACCGGTCCGCCGAGCGAGGCATATGCGCCGGTGTCGGCGACCACCTCCGCCTTGACGCCCTGGATCAGCCCGTCACGATTGCAGCCCATGGTGATGGTCACTTTCATGGGGTGGCGCTTCGGGTGGACGAGCATACTCTCCTTTCGGCTCAGCTTCACCTTGACCGGACGGCGCGTAAGATAGGCGACGAGCGCCGCGTGGTGCTGCACCGTCATATCCTCCTTGCCGCCGAAGCCGCCGCCGACGAGCATATTGGTCACATGGATCTTCTCCTTGGGAAGCCCCAGCAAGCGCGAGACCTCCCGCGCCGTGTCGTAGGCGCCCTGATCGGTGGAGAAGATCGTCAGGCCATCCTCGTCCGGATAGGCGACCGCGCACTCCGGCTCAAGGAAAGCGTGTTCCGTGTACGGCGTTTCGTAGTGGTACATCAGCACATAATCCGCGTCGCGGATCGCCTGATCGGCGTTGCCGCGGCTGACATGCTTTTCGCACAGAAGGTTGCCGGACGCATGCACGAGCGGTGCAAAGGGCTGCATGGCATAGGTCGGGCTGAACACCGGCTTGAGCGGCTCGTATTCGATCTCGACGAGCGCCTTTGCCTGCTCCAAGACCTCTTTCGTTTCCGCCGCCACAAGGCAGATGGCGTCGCCGAGGTAATGCGTGATCTTTCCGACGGGGATCATCGCGTCCCAGTCCTGCTGCAGGTGACCGACCTTGACCTCCCCCGGGATGTCCGCCGCCGTGTAGACGCCGACGACGCCCGGGAGAGCCTCCGCCTTTTCCTTATGGATCGCCAGCACTCGCGCGCGCGGGTATTTGCTCCGCACGGCGCTGGCATAGATCATGCCGTCCACATATATGTCGTCGGGATATTTTCCGCTGCCCAGCACCTTTTCCGCCGCGTCCACACGCACGGCGCGCGCGCCGACAACGCAGTCCTCCGGCTTCTCCTCCGGCAGTCTGCCGGCGCGGAAGATCTCCGCCGCGAGCAGAATGCCGTCGATGATCTTCACATAGCCCGTGCAGCGGCAGATGTTGTTGCGAATGGCGAACGCTGCCTCCTCGCGCGTGGGCGCGGGGTTCGCGTCCAACAGCGCCTTGGCAGAGATGACCATGCCCGGAATACAGAAGCCGCATTGGACCGCGCCCGCCTTGCCAAAGGCATAGGCGTACACATCCTTCTCCCAGTCGGAAAGTCCCTCGACCGTGAGGACGCTCTTCCCCTCCAGCTTGTCTGTTGAGGGGACGCAGGCCTTTGTCGCCTTGCCGTCAATGAGGACATGGCAGGTGCCGCACGCGCCCTCGCTGCACCCGTCCTTGACGGAGGTGAGGCGCAGCTCGTCACGCAGGAAACGAATGAGCTTCTGGTTTTTCTCTACACTTACGGTCTGACCGTTCACGGTAAATGTTGCCATAGCGGGTCTCCTTCCCAAACTTTTTGTTTGGAGTGCTTACTATTTTTCATTTTCATTGTATCACATTGGGGCGAAATTGCAACCAAAACACACGCAAGCGTGATACTATTTATAAGATAGCGCTCACTCTGTGCCGAAAGATTGAATTATATGTAAACGATCTCCCCGTTTGCTTGACAAAATCAGGCTTTTCCACTATGATTTCCATATTATTTTTACGGCTGCAACGAGACGGCTCCGCCCCCTCCCCGCAGCCGCTCCATTCCATTCCGGAGGGACGCTTATGAAAGAAGTCAAGACCCCGAAAAAGCCCCTGATCTTCTACTACGCCGTCGCCATGTTCGCGGTATTTCTCTTCAATTTTCTCGCCATGCCGTGGCTCGTGCAGCACCAGATCAAAGAGGTGGACTACAACACCTTTGTCGAGATGGTCGAGCAGGACAAGGTCGGCAAGGTCGAAATCCAGGAGCAGGACAA
>CAKTEZ010000036.1 GCA_934553255.1 uncultured Oscillospiraceae bacterium | reverse complement strand
CTTGCGCAGCGCGCGGGCGAAGCGCAGGTTGGTGAAAAGGAACCACGCGCCCACGCCGGCCATTCCGGCGTACCAGATGTAGGTGAGCGCTTCGGAAAGCGTGACGGTTCGGTAGGTCGGCGTCACGGTGTAGTATTCGTCGGCGGGGGCGCTCTGCGCCGCGTCGGACGGCGGAGACTGCGGGTCACCCTGCGACTCCTTGCCGGGCAAAAGCTGTGCGGGGCGCCGCTCCGTGCCGTCCTGAATGTACAGCACGGGGGTATCCAGCCGCTCCTCCACAACGGCCTGCACCGGCGCGGCAGCCGAGAGAATGTTGTGCGCCAGTATGCCGATGTTCACCGGCACGAGCAGCCGCACGAGTACCAGAAGCCAGAGCGCGTACTGCATCCGGCGCGAGACGGTGCGGCGGAACAGCCGCCGCAGCGCCAGCAGCGCAAGGATCAAAGCCGAGGAAGTCAAAAGGATCTCTTTCATTTCGTGTTCCCTCCCGCTTGCTCCAAAATGGCGGTCAGCTCGTCGATGTCTTCCTGTGTGAGCGCGCGGCCCTCGACCATGGCGCTCATCATCAGTCCCAGGCTGCCGCCGTAGACCTTACCGAGAAAACTCTCGGTCTCGGTGCGGGCAGCGTCGCTCTGCGCGACGGCGGGATAGAACTGCTTGGCGCGCCCGCCCTCCTCGTGACGCACCGCGCCCTTGGCCTCCAGCCGTGTGAGCATGGTGATGACGGTGTGCTTCTCCCAGCCGGTCTCGGCGGAAAGCGCGGCGGTGAGCTGCGTGATGGTCTGCGGGGACTGCTCCCAGAGACGGTGCATCAGCTTCCACTCCGCGTCGGTCAGATTGCAGGACACGGGACATTCCTCCTTTCGGTACACGTCTGTATACCCGTCTGAGACCAGCATAGCAGAAAGGTATACGGTTGTCAACCAAATTCTGCGAAAAAAGCCGCTCCCGTGGGAGCGGCTTTGCGTTCGGCTTATTTTTTGTGCCATGCAGACGGCAGGAACAGCACGAGCAGCGGCATGATCTCCAGTCGGCCGAGGAGCATCGTGAACGAAAGCGCGAGCTTGGAGAGCGGCGAGAGAAAGCCGAAGTTACACATCGGACCGACGAGACCGAAGCCGGGACCGACATTGCTGATGCTGGTCAGAGACGCTGTAAAGGCGGAGGTGAAATCCAGTTCGTCGAGCGAGACGATCAGCGTGGAGGAAAAGAGGACGATCATATAGGCAAAGAAGAAAATGGAAACGGAGGAAATGGTATCCTCCTCGACCCGCTGCCCGTCCAGCGTGATGGGGCGCACCTCACGCGTGTGCAGGATGCGGCGCAGCTCGCGCCGCAGAGCCCTGACCAGTACGACGATGCGCGAGACCTTCAGGCCGCCCGCGGTCGAACCGGCACAGCCGCCGACAAACATCACAACGATCAGCACAAGACGGCTGAACTGCGGCCAAAGGTCAAAATCCTCTGTGCAGTAACCGCTGGTGGAAATAAGCGTTGTGACCTGAAACGCCGCGTGTTCAATGGCGGAGCCAACGGACCGGCCTGTTTTGAGAACAAGATCAAGCGCGATGAGCGCGGACGAACTGAACACAATGCCGGAGTAAACGCGTAGCTCGTCGCTGCGCAGGACCTCCCGCCAATGCCGCGTACCGGTCAGGAAGAGAAGCGTGAAATTGACCGATGAGACAAACATGAAGAACACAATGATCCAGTTGACTGCCGAGGACTGATAGAAAGCAATGCTTTCGTTGCGGATGGAAAAACCGCCGGTCGAGATGGTCGTGAGCGCGGTGGTCACCGCATCAAACCACGGCATCCGCGCGATGCGAAGCGCGAGCGTCTCCAGCGCGGTGAGAAGAATGTAGATGCTGTAGAGCATTTTTGCGGTATCGTTTGTGCGCGGCAGCAGCTTGGAGGAGATAGGACCGGGGCTTTCGGCCTTCATCAGATTGACGCTGCCCTCGCCGAGCTTCGGCATTAGTGCCAGAAGCAGCACGAGAACTCCCATACCGCCGAGCCATTGGGTTAGCGCACGCCAGAACTGAATGCCGCGCGGCAGCGATGCCGGAGCGCTGAAGATGGAAGCGCCGGTGGTCGTGAAGCCGGAGGCGGTCTCGAACAGCGCGTCAACATAGGTCGGCACGGCATGGCTGAGAAAGTACGGCAGCGCGCCGAACAGGCTGATCGCCAGCCACGAGAGCGCCACGGCAACATAGCCGTCGCGGATCTGCAGCCGCGTCCGCTCCACGCGCAGGCAGCGCAGCGGAACACCGAGCGCAAGGCAAGCCGTTGCCGACACGGCGAAGGCGAGGGCGTTTTCCCCCTCCGCCAGCGCCACGAGCAGCGGCAGGAGCAGGAACGCTCCCTCGATGCAGAGAATGATGCCGAGGATTTTCAGAATGAGCCGTTTGTTCATGGCTTGGCCTCTTTAGTGTTCCAGAATGTCGTTGAGGTCCGTGAGGAACAGGGATTTGGCGACGACGATCACGCGATCGCCTTCGGAAATGATGGAGTGACCGCCGGGAATGATCAGCTTGCCGTCGTGTACGATGGCGGCGACCAGCAGACCGGATTTGAAGTGCAGATCCTTGAGCGGAGTGTTGAGGAAGTGCGTCGCGCCGCCCGCCGTGAACTCCACCGCCTCCACCGCGCCGCCGAGCAGCTTGTGCAGACTCTCCACGGCGCTGCCCTGCGAGTTGGCAAGACCGCGCACATAGCTGGAGATCTGACTGGCTGTCACATCCTTGGGGGAGATGGCGGTGTCGATGCCCAGCTCATGCACCAGCTCCGTATAATTCGGCCGCGACATCTTGGGCAGCACCTTCGGCACGCGCGCCTGCTTGGCGGTGAGCGCCATAAGCAGATTTTCCTCGTCACGGCCCGTGAGGGAAACGAAGGCATCCACCTCGAAAATGCCCTCGCTGTCAAGCAGGTCGTGATCCGTGCCGTCGCCGTGGAGAATGGTGGCCTTGGGCAGCTTTTCGGCGAGAGAAAGGCATTTTTCCGCGTTCTGCTCGACAATGGTGATGTGCATACCGAGTCCGTCGAGCGCCCATGCAAGGTAGAGCGCGATGCGTCCGCCGCCGATCACACTCAGCCGGCGGATGGGGGCGGTGTCGCGCCCCATGCTCCGCAGCACGCGGCTGGTCTCCCGCGGCGTGCCGATGGCGTACACGCGGTCGCCGCCCTGCGGGACAAAGTGGCCGTTCGGCACGATGACCTCGTCCCCGCGCTTAGCGGCGCACAGCAGCAGCGCGTTGGGGTGAAGCTTGTTATACTCGATCAGGCTCTTGCCCGCCATGTCGTCCTGCTCCGTGACCTGAAAGCCGATCAGCTCCACGGTGCCGCGGGCAAAGCTTTCCACGCTGAACGCTGCGGGGACGCGTAGAATGCGCGCGATCTCCTGCGCGGCGGCGTATTCGGGGTTGATGATCATGTCCAGCCCGATCTCGCGGCGCAGGATCGGCGCATCGCGGAAGTATTCGGGGTTCCGCACGCGGGCGACCGTATGCTTCGCGCCCAGCTTTTTTGCCATCAGCGAGCAGACGAGGTTCACCTCGTCGTCCGCCGTCACGGCGATGACAAGGTCCGCGTCGCGCACGCCGGCGCGCAGCAGCACGCTCGCACCTGCGCCGTTGCCCTCGACGCACAGCGCGTCGAGCGTCGCGTCGGCATGCTCCAGCGCGGCGGGGCTTTCGTCCACCAATACAAGGTCGTGCTCCTCGCCGACCATCTGCTGCGCGATCGCGTAGCCGACCTTACCCAAACCGACAATGATGATCTTCATGGACCGTTCTCCATTCTGCCGCGATGCGGCACGGGTTTCTTTTCGGTGTCTGCGGCGTTTACGGCGTATCGCCGTCCCCCATGCCGCGCGGGGACTTCAACTCCATCAATACGCTGTTGAACTCCGCGCCCATGATCATCATGGTCGCCGAGAGGTACAGCCACAGCAGCAGTACGATGATCGCGCCGATGGAGCCGTAAATAACGGAGTAATTCGCCGCGTTCTCCACATACAGCGAGAACAGCAGCGAGAGCGTCAGCCATGCCGCCAGACTGAGCAGCACGCCGGGCCAGATGTAGTGGACGCTGCGCGTTTCCTGCGCGAGACCGTACAGCGCGGCGAGCGCGAGGAAAACGATGATGCCCAACAGCACGAAGCGCAGCGAGGACCACAGGTCGATGAACCCGTCGCTGATCACCGTGCTGATGTTGAAATAGTCTGCGCAGAAGTCCAGCGCACGATGCCCCACCGTCACAAGCACCAGCGAGAGCAGGATCGTGAGGATAAGGCAGATGGTGTAGAGAAATACCTTCGCCTGATGGCGGAGGAAGTGCGTGGGCCGTCCCATCCCGTAGGCCTTGCGGACGGAGAGAAGCAGCGCGTTTGCCGCACGCATCGGAAACCAGATGGAAAAAATAAGGCTGAAGGTCATCAGCGTCCGGCTCGACACGCGGGAGACATAGCGCAGATACTGCACGATAAGGTCCAGCACCTCGGCGGGAATGATGGTGCTGAGACTGAGCAGGAAGCCCTCGATGTCCACGGCGAAGATGCCGACGAGGTTGCTCAGGAAGATGAGCAGCGGAAAAATGGCAAAGAGCAGGTAATAGGTCAGCGCCGCGCTGTCGCGGGCGACGCGGTGGTCGAAGTAGCGGCGGAGGAGCATTGCCGTGCCGCGGAAAATGGAATTGTGCAGGACTCGGTCGAGCAAAGCAGCGCTCACCTCCGGCTCGTGGGATTTCCGTCAGGACCTATCAAAACGAGTATACTATAGCACAGAAGACCGGAAAAGAAAAGCAAAAGATTTTGCCGCGGCCGCATTGTCTGTATTGGATGCGGGAGAGGACGGAAAATACTTGACAAGGAGAGAAAAACCGCATAATATAGTGGCATAAATAAACAGGTGTCCGGTAGGTAAGGCTACCATCAGGATATGGACTGCTGCCGCAGAGTCGTGGAGACACGATGCGAGGGTTTGAACAGTTGGCATCGAAACCAAGGTGCCATCTAATGCAGTTTCACCGCCTGGTGATGCTAAAGCTTGAACGGTAGGGAAGATCGCAAAGCGCGATTTTTATCATTGTCGCTCCCGCAGCCTTGGTACCGGAGGAAGGCCTGCGGGCTTTTTTTATCCCTTGGCCCGCGCCGGTCAGCTTTGGAGAAAGGAGGAACAGCGCATGATCGATTTTGAAGAACGCCGCGACGAGCTGCTGGAGGAAATAGAGGAGATGACCCGCCGAAAGCAGTATACGGCGCTGCGCGACCTCCTTGTGGAGCTGGAGCCGGCGGACATCGCCGACCTCTTTGACGATCTGCCGGAGGAGATGCTGCCGCTGCTGTTCCGCCTGCTGCCCAAGGAGCCTGCGGCGGAGTTGTTCGTCGAATTGGAGCCGGACGTGCAGGAGATGCTCATTCGCGGCTTTTCCAATACCGAGCTGAAGGAGGTCCTGGACGAGCTGTACCTCGACGACGCCGTTGACATCGTTGAGGAGATGCCCGCGGGCGTGGTCAAGCGTATTTTGAAGCACGCCGACCCCGACACGCGCAAGAGCATCAACGAGATCCTGAAATATCCGGAGGACTGCGCGGGCGCGCTGATGACGACGGAGTTCGTGGACCTCAAGCGCGACATGACGGTGGAGGACGCCCTCAAGCGCATCCGCCGCACCGGCACGGACAAGGAGACCATCAATGTCTGCTATGTCGTGGACCCCGCGCGCAAGCTGCTTGGCATCGCCTCCCTGCGAACCATTCTTCTCTCCGACGAGGACGACGTCATTGAGGACATCATGGACCCCAATGTGATCTCCGTCACCACGCTGGAGGATAAGGAGGATGTGGCGCAGACCTTCTCGAAGTACAATTTCATCGCCCTGCCCGTCGTGGACAAGGAGAACCGACTCGTCGGCATCATCACCGTTGACGACGCGATGGACGTCATGGAAGAAGAGGCCACCGAGGACTTTGAAAAGATGGCGGCCATGCTGCCCTCGGACAAGCCCTACCTCAAGACCGGCGTGCTGGAAACCTGGAAGGCGCGTATCCCGTGGCTCCTCGTCCTCATGCTCTCGGCGACCTTTACCGGACTGATCCTCAACCACTACGAAACGGCGCTGGCGGCGTGCATCGTGCTCAACGCCTTTATCCCCATGCTCACCGGCACGGGCGGCAACAGCGGCACGCAGGCGAGCGTCGCCGTCATCCGCGCCCTCTCGCTCGACGAGGTGGAGTTTTCGGACATCGGCCGCGTCGTCTGGAAGGAGCTGCGCGTGGCACTGCTGTGCGGCGTGTGTCTCGGCGGCGCGAACTTCGTGAAAATGATGCTTGTGGACCGCGCGCTGCTGCACAACGCTGCCGTTACGCCCACCGTGGCGGCGGTCGTGTGCCTGACGCTCGTGTTCGTCGTTCTCTTCGCCAAGCTCGTCGGCTGCTCCCTGCCGATCCTCGCCGAGAAGATCGGCCTTGACCCAGCGGTCATGGCCTCGCCGTTCATCTCGACCATCGTGGACGCCATGTCCCTCATCATTTATTTTCAGTTCGCCTCGCATCTGCTCGGCATCTGAGTTTTCCGGCTCTGGCGCCGAATTTCCCCTTTCCAAGCGCGGCGGAGCGTGGTATCCTATTTCCGTGAAAAGCGCCGCATGTCGGCACAACCATTTTTCAAGGAGGTATTTTTGTGGAAGAAAAGCTGCGCGAATACGCGCATTTGATCGTTTCCGTCGGACTGAATTTGCAAAAGGGGCAGACGCTCATTCTCTCGTCCCCCGTGGAGTGCGCGCCGTTCGCGCGGCTGTGCGCGTCGGCGGCCTATGACCTCGGCGCGGGCGAGGTCGTGCTGAACTGGACCGACGACCACATGACGCGCGAAAAATTCCTGCGCGCGCAGGACGCCGCCTTTGAAACGCCGCGCGCGTGGCGCAAAGCGTTTTTTACCGACTACGCCAACGAGGGCGCGGCTTATCTGCGTCTTGACGCGGAGGATCCCGAGACGCTTCTCGGCGTGTCGCCCGCGCGGCTCGTCGCCGCGCAGCGCACCTCGTCCGCCGAGCGCGAGACCTTTGACCGGCTCCAGATGGCGAACGGCTTTCCGTGGTGCGTCGCGGGCGCGCCCATCGCCGCGTGGGCGAGGAAGGTCTTCCCCGATCGGAGCGAGGGCGACGCGGTCGCCGCGCTCTGGGACGCGATCCTGAAAACCGTGCGTGTCACCGGCGACGGAAACGCCGAGGCGCGCTGGCGCGAGCACATCGCGCGGCTGACCGCGCGCAGGGAAAAACTCAACGCCCTGCGCTTCAGGAGCCTGCACTACGTCAATTCCCTCGGCACGGACCTTACCATCGAGCTGCCGGAGGATCACCTCTGGGCGGCGGGCAACTCCGAAACGCCCGCGGGCGTCGGCTTCGTTGCCAACCTGCCGACGGAGGAGATCTTTACCGCGCCCCTTAAAACGGGCGTCAACGGCACGGTCTGCGCCGCGCTGCCGCTCGTCAACAACGGCAGCATCATCGAAGACATTCGCTTCACCGTGAAGGACGGCCGCATCGTTGAGGCGCGGGCTTCGCGCGGCGAGGACATTTTGAACGCCGCCATTTCGGTGGACGACGGCGCGCATTACTTCGGCGAGGTCGCTCTCGTCCCCTACGACAGCCCCATTCGCCGCAGCGGTCTGCTGTTCTATAACACGCTCTACGATGAGAACGCCTCCTGCCACCTTGCCTTCGGCGAAGCCTATCCGGAATGCATTCGCGGCGGCGAGCGGATGACGCGCGAGGAGTTGGACGCGCACGGGCTGAACGACTCGCTCACGCACGTCGATTTCATGGTCGGCACCGCCGACCTCTCCATCATCGGCACAACGCACGACGGGCGCGAGCTGCCCGTATTCATCAACGGAAATTTTGCCCTCTGAGAGGGCGTTTACGGAGGAACAGCCATGAATTTCAAGCCCATTGAAACGGACGAGAGCGTTCTCGTCATGCCCGGCGCGGTGGTCTGCGGCGACGTCGCCGTCGGCGAAGGCACGGCGTTCTGGTTCAACAGCGTCTGCCGCGCGGAGCTGCAGCCCATCAAGATCGGCAAGCGCTGCAATGTTCAGGACTGCGCGGTGATCCACAATCTCTGCACCCTCGGCGACGACGTCTCGGTCGGCCATGGCGCCATCGTCCACGGCGCGACCATCGGCGACCGCGTGATCGTCGGCATGGGCGCGGTCGTGTTGGACGGCGCGAGGATCGGCGACGACTGCATCATTGCCGCCGGCGCGGTCGTCACCGGCAAGATGGACGCACCTGCGGGCAGCCTTATCGTCGGCTCTCCCGCCGTGGTCGCCAAGCCCCTGAACGACAAGCAGAAGGCGTCCTGCCTGGAAAACAGCGAGCTTTACTACCGCAAGAGCGTCGAGTACCGCGCCTTCCTTGCAGAGCAGAACAAATAACCGAGCAAGGGAGGACAGCCATGAAAATTCTGGTCATCAACGGCGCGAACATGAACCTGCTGGGCAAGCGTGAGCCGGATGTTTACGGCCGCGAGGACTACGCGGCGCTCTGCGCCCGCATCTATGCCCACGCCCAGAGCCGCGGCATCGCGGTCGAATGCTTCCAGTCCAACCACGAGGGCGCGATCATCGACGCCATTCAGGAGGCGGACGGAATGTTCGACGGCATCGTCATCAACCCCGGCGCCTACGCACACTACAGCTACGCGATCCGCGACGCGATCAAGGCCATCGCCATCCCTGTCGTGGAGGTCCATATTTCCGACATTGAAAAGCGCGAGGAATTCCGCCACCTCTCCGTTACCGCGCCGGTCTGCATCGCGCAGGTCCGCGGCCACGGCTTCGAGAGCTACACCATGGGCATTGATATGCTCGCGGGCGCGAAAAAGTAACAAAGCAGGGAGGGGGCATTCTCGACGGAGAATGCTCCCTCCTTGCTTTTGGTTGAGTATTTAGAAAATTTTCTAAATACCGCTTGACAATACGGCGCAGCGGTGCTACTATCTATTTAGAAAGAATTCTAAATACCATCGGAAGGGGTGAGCGATACGGGTCTGAGCGAAACGATGAAGGCTCTGGGCGATCCGGTGCGGCGCGAGATACTGAACCTGCTCAAGGGCGGGCGCATGACCGCGGGCGACATCGCGGGCCGCTTCGACATGACGGCGGCGACGGTCTCCTATCACCTCGCCCAGCTCAAGAAGGCGGGGCTTATCTTTGAAAGCCGCGAAAAGAATTTTATTTACTACAGTCTCAACGCCTCTGTGTTGGAGGAGGTGCTGTTGTGGCTGCAGGACCTGAAGGGGGAGAAGGACTTATGAAAGCCAACCGAAAAGAATTGCTGCTGACCTCGCTGGTCTGTCTGCTGCCGCTGCTGGCGGGCGTCATTCTCTACCCGCGCCTTCCGGAGACGATGGCGACGCATTGGGGCTTCGACGGAACGGCGGACGGCTGGGCGCCGCGCGGCATGGCGGTGTTCGG
>CAKTEZ010000035.1 GCA_934553255.1 uncultured Oscillospiraceae bacterium | reverse complement strand
GCGCAGAAAGAAGCCCAATGACTACGGCACAGGGATTCCCTATCACGAGGTAGAGGCCCTTGCCCGTGTCCTGCTCCCGGAAATCCAAGCGTTCTTTGAGAGCGAGGACGGGCAGCGGGAATATGCCGAGTGGAAAGCAAGGCACCAGGCCGAACAAGAGAACAAGACATAACAAAGGCGGGAACATCTATAACGATGCTCCCGCCCTTGCAGTTCTTACTGTAATATGCTAACATAATAATAAAGTACGGAACTTTTTCCCGCTTTTTTCGTCTATATAAGTAAACGCAAAGTAAGGAGGGATATCCGTGAAAAAGTATACTGCTTTGTTTGCCGCCTTAACGCTTGTTTTAGCATTAGCGGGATGCGGTGCGGAAACACAAACACCAATGCCAGGCCAAAGCGAACAAGAGGAATTCACCCAAAACAGTACAGAGAACGTAAACGAGACAGACGGCATGACACTTCTTGACAGTGTTTTTGACACGCTTTCCGAGGGAACGGATGTGACCATCACCCTTGAACAAGAGGGCGTTCGACAAAGCTATCCGAACACGCTGGACACATATTGGGCCATGCGGATGCCCACAAGCGAGAATTTTAATTGGTGCGGGATCACAAAAGAGGATTATTCCGCAGCATCTTCTGAAGGTGAGGGTAAGCAGAATAGGCTATCCCTTTCGGGAAGCAAGGATGGGGAGCAGTGGTCCCTCACGGTGGAGGACGATTCAAATTACGCCGTCTTAACCTATGGGGATGAAGCATACTATTTTGTCGGCGCCAAGGAGTACGCCTATGATTCCGATTGGAGCGCGGCTATGGCGCTTCGCTCCTTCTACGATACGATGGAATATAAGGCACTTGGCGGAAGCTACGATACCGACCCAAAGATTGTCATCCCCGATGAAGGACAGGATTATTTGGCAGCGGCACAAGCAGGGTATCAGCAGCAGGAGGAAGTCCATCTGAAGGTATCCAAAGGCAGCAAATTTTGTTTTTCTTTCGTTAAATGTAATGTGATGCCCGCAGAAGATCAGACAGAGCATTTTAGAAAAGAGGGCTTGATCGACGAGAATACCTGGGCGATTTACGCGAGTACGATTTTCGTACCGGAAAATGAGCGTGCCTATCAGAATTCCATGGCGGGAAACACCGAAGAGTATTCCGGAAACGACGCGGATGTACCGGCAGGCGCGTTGGGGTATGGCCGTGTGGGATATGTCACGCGATCCGCGGATGGCTGGCATGTTAATATTGGCGGAACCGGCTGGTAAACAAGGAAACGGCGCAAGCGGAATAAATCCGCTTGCGTCGTTTGTCAGAGCACATTCTCAATAGAAATGATAAATCCGAACACATTCCCTATTTGGAGAATGTAGTTCGGATTATCATTGTTTGGTCCGAGTGACTGGAATCGAACCAGCGGCCTCTTGAACCCCATTCAAGCGCGATACCAAACTTCGCCACACCCGGATATGCCGTTCTGCTGAACTCAGCCTAAATAAAATAGCACACCTTGGCGTGAAATGCAAGCCTTATTTTCTCTTTTTTGAAAATTTTGCGGAAAAATTTCCGCGTCCCGCGCAAGCGTCACGCGCCGCGTCCCCTGTGGAGATAGGCATAGTCCTGCCGCAGAATATTGTGCAGGAACGGCACGAACAGCACGGAATCCGCCGCGATCCATGCAAAGGGGTCGGCGAAGCAGAGCGCGTAGACCGCGGCGGGCGGCGCGGCGGCGCTGACCGCGCCGCCCGCGAGCGCCGGAGGGAGCAGCAGGCACACGCTCACGCGGGCGATCAGCTCGGCGGCGCCCGCGCCGAGTACGAACTGCGGCTTTCCGATGCCCTGCACGCAGTTGCGTACCACGAAGATAAAGCCGAGGAACAGGTAAAGCGAGAGGTCTACATAAAGGTAGGTATTGCCGAAGCGGACCGTTTCCACCGTCACCTTATCCGGCGAGAGGAACAGATAAAGGTACGCGCCGCCGCGCGAGAGCAGCAGCCCGACCCCCATGGAGAGCAGGCACATCGTCCACACGATGCCGAGCGCCTGAAGGGTCCCCTTTTTGATGCGCGCGTGGTCGCCCGCGCCGAGGTTCTGCGCGGTGAAGCTGGTCATGGCCACGCCGAGTCCGTTGAGCGGCGTCATGAGCAGATTGTTGAGCTTGTTTGCCGCGCCAAAGCCGTTCTGCGCGGCGTTGGAGACCATCTCGCCGCCCAGCGTGTCAAACTGCACGATGACACTCTGCATCACGATGATGCCGACGGCGAGGACGGAGAACTGCAGGCCGAGCGGGATCCCCTGGATCAGGTGGCGCAGGATGTCGCGCCGTGTGATGCGCCAGTCCTCGCGGTGCAGCCGCAGCTCCGGATACTTCACAAAGGCGTAGGCAAAGCAGGCGACGGTGCTGATGAGCTGCGCCGCGACGGTCGCGACCGCCGCTCCCGCGACGCCCCAGCGGAACGAGAGGATAAAGAGCAGGTCCAGTCCCACATTCAGCACGGTGGAAAAGAGCAGGAAGGCGAGCGGCGTGGCGCTGTCGCCCATGCTGCGTAGGAACGAGCAGATAAAATTGTAGAAAAGCTGCGCGCCGATCCCCGCGAAGAGAATGGCACAGTAGGTATAGGCCGCGCGGTAGACCGCGGGGCTGGCGGGCGTGACATTGATCCATGCGAGCATGGGGTCCAGCAGCACGAGCGCGAGCGCTGTGAGAACAAGGGTCAGCGCCGCGGAGAGGACGATCTGCGCCGCCATCGAGCGACGCACGCCCGCGCTGTCCCGCGCACCGACGCAGCAGGAGGTCACGGTGCAGAAGCCGGCGCTCGCGCCGAAGGCGAACTGCAGGAAGATCATGGCAAGCGCCGTGGTGTCGTTCACGCCTGCGACCTCGCTGGCGGTCAGCGTCTGTCCGACGATGGCCGCGTCGCTGATGGAATAGACCTGCTGGAGCAGGTAGGAGACAATGATCGGAAAGGAGAAAACAAGTATGGTCTTCCAGCATGCTCCCCTCGTGAGGTCCACGGGCTGAAAGAACGAGCGGAGAGAAAAGCCGTGTTTCATAACAGTCATCCTTCGAAAAGATGGGATTTGTTCTGAGAGATTGTGATTATAGTTGCGCTCAGGCCCGTTGTCAATGGGAGGTTTACACGAAAAAGGCACGGTCCCCGGCGTTTATCTTCCCTCTTGCGCCGAGAGAACAACAGGAGTAGAATAGCGCCGGAACCAACCGGAGGCTCCTCCGGAGAAAGGAGCGCGAACGCGCCATGCTCGCCATTCTTCTCGCGCCGCTCTATCTGCTCGTCAACCTCTACCTGCTCCGCCGCCTCATGGGCTGGGTCAAGGCGTGGTTCCCGCACTTCCGTCAAAGGAAGCATTGGGCCGCGCCGATCGCCGTGTACACACTTTTCGCGCTCTCCTTCGTTTTCGCGCTTCTGCTTCCCGCGGGCCGCGCGCGGCGTGCGCTGATGCTCGCAGGCAACTACTGGCTGGGCGTGCTGCTCTACCTGCTGCTCGCGGTGGCGTTTGCCGACGCGCTGCGGCTGCTGCTCGTCCACGGACTGCGGCTCCATTCCCTGCGCTCGGCGCGAATGCACCGCATCGCGGGCTGCCTGTGCGCAGCGGCGATCCTCGCCGTCTCCGTCGGCGGCGCAGTGAACGCGCGCATCGTGCGCGTCACGCCGTATGAGGTCACGGTAAATAGATCCGCGAACGGGCTGAAGAGCCTGAAGGTCGTGCTGCTTGCGGACCTGCACCTCGGCTACAACATCGGCCTTGCCCAGATGGAACGCATGACCGCGCTCGTGAACGAGCAGGACGCCGATGTGATCGTACTCGCGGGCGATATTTTCGACAACGAGTGGGAAGCGGTGGAGCAGCCGGAGAGGCTCGCGGAGATCCTGCGCGGCATGCGGGCAAAATACGGCGTGTACGCCGTCTACGGCAACCACGATGTGGAGGAGCCGATCCTTGCGGGCTTCACCTTTCACAGCGAGGACAAAAAGCAGAGCAGCCCCGAGATGGACGCCTTTCTGGAATCCGCGAATATCCGCCTGCTGCGCGACGAGGCGGTGCTTCTCGGCGGCGGGGTCTGGCTCTACGGCCGTCCGGACGCGCAGCGCCCGGGGCGCGGCATCGAAACGCGCAAAACGCCCGCCGAACTCACCGAGGGGCTGGACGGGAACCGGCCCATTCTCGTACTCGACCACCAGCCGCGCGAGCTGGAGGAGCTGGCCGCGGCCGGCGTGGATGTGGACCTCAGCGGCCACACGCACGACGGGCAGCTGTTCCCTGGGAACCTCACCGTGCGGCTCGTGTGGGAGAATGCCTACGGCTATCTGCGCGTCGGGCAGCTGCACAGCATCGTGACCTCCGGCGTGGGCCTTTTCGGGCCGAATATGCGCGTGGCGACGCGCGCGGAGATCTGTCCGGTCACGATCCATTTCAACGGATAAACGGGAAGCGGAGCGAACGCTCCGCTTCCCGTTTTTATCGGTCCGCCTTTTCCGCGTCCTTCGCGCCGCGCTTCTCTTTCCGCTCGCGCAGGATGCGCCCCACGCATACGAGCGCGAGGAGCGCCCAGAGCGCGATGCCCGCCGTCCAGCCCTTGAGATAGCAGCCGGCCGCCATCAGGAGTGTAAGCGGCAGCACGATATACAGCGTCCGAATTTTGATCATGATCTTTCTCCTCCTGTTATTCCAGCTCATCAAGCGTCATGGAGAAGCTCTCCATGCAATGCTCCATGAAATAGTCCAGCTCCGGCAGGCGCATCGCGTCGAGCGCGGCGCGGGTCTGCTCGGCGGCGCGGCGGAACTCCGCGTTGCCCGCCTTCAGCTCCTCCACACACTTGGCGTAGGCGGAGAGCTTGTCCGCCGCCTTGACGAGAGACAGCACCTCCTCGTCCGCACACTTGAGGACCGGCTCATAGTCGCCCTCCAGCTCCGGCGGCAGCATGGCGAGCAGGCGGTCGCAGGCGACGGACTCCACGCGCTTGTAGGCGTCGCGGATCTCGGGGTCGTAATACTTGATGGGGGTGGGCAGGTCGCCGGTCAGGATCTCTGTCGCGTCGTGGTAAAGCGCCGCGACCGCCACCCGTCCCGCGTCGATCTTCCCGCCGTACACGCGGTTGCGGATGACCGCGAGCGCGTGGGCAAGCACCGCGACCATGTGGCTGTGTTCCTGGATGTTCTCGGAAAAGGTGTTGTGCATGAGCGCCCAGCGCGTGATGCAGCGCATACGGGCGACATAGGCAAAAAAATGGCTTTTCATCGTTCAATCCTCGATCTCTCCGCGCAGCGTTTCGCCGTCTGCGGCGGTGATCCGTACCTTTCGCACGGTGTTGTGCAGTCCCTTGACGGGGACGGTCACCGGCATATAATTCGGCGCGCGGCCGATGCTGCCGCCCCCCTTATCCTGCTCAAAGAGGACGGGGAAGACCTTCCCCACGCAGCGGGCAAGGTAGGCGCGGTGCATCCTCTCCGCTGCTGCGGCGGCGCGCGCCGCGCGCTCCTCGCGCACGCCCATGTCCACCTGCGCCATCGCCGCGGCTTTCGTACCCGGGCGGACGGAGTAGGGAAAGACGTGCATGGCGGCGAAGCCGCATCGATCGATAAAGGCGAGCGTTTCGGCGAACTCCTCCTCCGTCTCCTCGGGGAAGCCGGTGATGAGGTCGGTCGTGACGGCGGGATCGTCGAAATACTCCCGCAGCAGCGCGACGGACTCGTAAAAACGCGCGGTGTCGTACCTGCGGTTCATGCGCTTGAGCGTCGCGTCGCAGCCGGACTGCATGGAAAGGTGGAAGTGCGGGCAAAGGGTCGGGAGCCTTTTCGCCCGCTCGCAGAATTCCCGCGTCACCGTACGCGGCTCGAGCGAGCCGAGACGGATACGCATATCCCCGCCCTCGCGGGCGATAAGCTCAAGGAGGTCGATAAGACCCGTGCCGTCCTTGAGGTCGTGGCCGTAGGAGGAGATCTCGATGCCCGTAACCACAAGCTCACGGTAGCCCTGCTCGCGCAGCGCGCGCACCTGCTCCGCCGCCTTGTCCATCGGCAGCGAGCGCACGGGACCGCGCGCGTAGGGAATGATACAGTAGGTGCAGAAATTCACGCAGCCGTCCTCGACCTTGAGCATCGCGCGGGTACGGTTCGCCATGCCGCCCGCGGGCAGCACCTCGAACGCGCGGCGGCGCAGCGCGTCGTCAATGTCCGTGACCGTCTCGCGCGTTTTCACGGTCTCCTCCAGAAGGTCAAGAAATCGTGTGCGGTCGTTCGTCCCCATCAGGAGGTCGATGCCGAGGCTTTTCGCCTCCTCCGCGTGCGTCTGAACATAGCAGCCGCAGGCGGCGACCACCGCAGCGGGGGCGTTCTTCTTCGCGCGGCGGATCATCTGGCGCGATTTCTTGTCGCTCACCGCCGTAACGGAGCAGGTGTTGATGACGTAGGCGTCGGCGGGAGCCTCAAAATCCACCAGCTCGTGTCCGCGGGCGGTCAGCTCCTGCTCCATCGCCTGCGTTTCGTATTGGTTCACCTTGCAGCCCAAGGTGTAAATACCGATCTTCATAGGGTTCTCCTTGCTTTTCGCGGTCTTTCCGCATATAATCATACCATGTTTTCCCCTGATTGCAAGTGCAAAGAAAGGAATGCTTTGCGATGATCTATCTTGACCATGCCGCCACCACGCCCGTCGCGCGGGAGGTGGCGGACACGATGTGCGATGTGCTGCTCAACGGCAGCGGCAACCCCAGCGCGCAGTATCCCTACGGCGCCGCCGCGAAAAAACGGCTGGAGGCGGACCGCGCGGTCATCGCCGCCGCGCTCGGCTGCAAGCCGGACGAGTTGTGCTTTACCTCCTGCGGCACGGAGAGCGACAACTGGGCCGTCCGCCTTGCCGCCCACCAGAACCGCCATACCGGCAGGCACATCATCACCACCGCCGTGGAACACAGCGCCGTGCTGGAGCCGTGTAGACAGCTGGAGCAGGAGGGCTATACCGTCACCTACCTCGCGCCGGATAAGAATGGGAACATCACCGCGCGGCAGGTCGCGGATGCGCTGCGCGAGGACACGGCGCTCGTATCCATGATGCTCGTGAACAACGAGACCGGCTGCGTGTTCCCCGTCGGCGAGGTCGCCGCGCTGCTCCGCGCACGCGGCTCCAAGGCGCTGCTGCACACCGACGCGGTGCAGGCGTTTTTGAAGGTCCCGTTCCGCGCGGATACGCTGGGCGCGGACCTCATCTCCCTCAGCGGGCATAAGCTCAACGCCCCCAAGGGCGTCGGCGCGCTCTATCTCGGCCCACGCTGCCGCGCGGTGCGTCCGCTGCTCGCGGGCGGCGGACAGGAGCGCGGCCTGCGCTCCGGCACCGAGGCCACCGCGCAGATCGCGGGCTTCGCCCGGGCGGTGGAAGTGCGGCTGGAACACTATGAGGAAAAGCTTGCCCGCATGGCGCGGCTCAAGCAGTACGCGCTCGACCGTCTCCTCGCCATCGACGGCGTGGTACGCATCGGAGACGGCGCCGCGCCGCACATTCTCGCCGTCTCGCTCGTCGGCTATCCGAGCGCCAATGTCGTCACCGACCTCGGCGCACAGGGCATCTGCATCTCCGCGGGCAGCGCCTGCCACCGCGGCAGGCTCAGCCATGGTTACGCCGCGATGAAGCTCGACAAAAGGACCGCCGCGGGCGTTCTGCGCGTCAGCCTTGCGCCCGAAACGACCGAGGCGGACATCGACGCGCTCGTTTCCGCTCTCCGCACACATAAGGAGACGCGCTTCCCCATGCTGTAAATTTCCCATTTTCTCGAGGTCCTTATGTTTTCTTATCTTCAACAGCCAAAAGGCTTCTATAAAAGGCTCTTTCTGCTCGCTCTGCCCATCATCGTGCAGAACCTTATCACGACCTCGCTCGGCTTTCTCGACACCTTTATGGTCGGCCTGCTCGGCAGCGAGCAGATGTCCGCCGTCACGGTGGCGAACGTTCCGGTCTTTATCATCCAGCTCATCGTGTTCGGCCTGCAAAGCGGGTCGAGCGTCCTCATCAGCCAGTACTGGGGGCGCGGCGACCGCGAGAGCATCAACCGCGTCATGGGCATCGGCCTGTACATCGCGGGCGGGATCTCCATCCTCTTCGCCCTCGTCATGGCGCTGTTTCCCGCGGGCGTTCTGCTGCTGGTGACGGACAACCTCCGTCTCGTCGAGATCGGCACGCCGTATATCCGCATCGTCGGCTTCTCGTATATCCTCAACTCGCTCTCGTCCATCTACCTCGGCATGCAGCGCAGCATTGAGAACCCGCGCTTCGGTATGCTCGTGTTCGGCGCGTCCATGCTCTGCAACACGCTCGGCAACTATGTCCTCATCTTCGGCAAGTTCGGTGCGCCCGCGCTCGGCGTCACGGGCGCGGCGGCGGCGACGCTGCTCTCGCGCGTGGTGGAGTTCGCGCTTGCCTTCGGCTATGCCCTGCGCTGCCGTGCCGTGCCGCTCCAATGGAACGCGCTCCTGCGGCCCGGACGCGCGATGCTGCGCCGCTTCGTGCATTACAGCGCGCCGGTCCTTGCGAACGAAACGCTCTGGGGGCTTGGCTACTCGCTCATCACCGTCATCATGGGCCACATGGCTGCGAGCGGCGACCTGATCGCCGCCTACACCGTGGCGGGGAACATCGATAAGCTCGCCACCGCGGGCATTTACGGCATTGCCAATGCCGCCGCCGTCATCGTCGGCAAGGAGATCGGCACGGGCAGCAGCCGCGAGAGCGTGGTACGCATCGGCAAGGCTGTGTGCTTCACGGCGGCGCTTTTTGCGCTCGGTCTCGGCGGCGCGGAGCTGTTGGCCTTTTTCACGCTGCTGCGGCCGTATGTGCTGCCGCTCTTCTCGCTCCCTGCGGGCGCTGCGGCAATGTGCGTAGTCATGGTGCTGTGCTACGCGGGCGTGATGCCGCTCCACGGCTTTTCGTCCACAATGGTCGTGGGCGTGCTGCGCGGCGGCGGCGATGTGCGTGCCTCGCTCCTCATCGACAACTTCCCGCTCTGGTGCGTGGAACTGCCGCTGATGTGCCTGCTTGGTCTTGTCCTCAAGGTGCCGGACGCGGTGTTCTGCCTGTGCGTTGCCATTGAACACATCGTCAAAACGCCCGTCGGCATCTGGCGCATCCACAGCGGAAAATGGGTACACGACATCACCCGCACGGAATGAACGGATGCGGAGAAAGCCGATGCTGTGCGGCTTTCTCCGCATTCACACGGCACAGGTGCGGGCGCAGGGCGGAGCGCCGATGCAAAAATCTTGAAAAAACTCCCATCCTCGCTCTTGACAGCGCACGAAAAAGTCCTTATAATAGCCGTGTTGCACATCCGGGTGTAGCGCAGTTGGTAGCGCGCATGGTTCGGGACCATGAGGCCGTGGGTTCAAATCCCGCCACTCGGACCATGGGAGAGTTCTACAAAGAGCTCTCCCATTTTTATTTATATTTCCAATTTTTTAGATTTTTGTTGCACAAGAATATGCAATATTCTCTATTTTAGAGCCTGCATATAGAAAGACTTGTTCCTTACTATGTACAGGAGGTTCCAATATGACCGAAGAAAACTACAATTATCGCACTAGTCAAGCCCTGCTTCGCAATCAATTTCCCGGAAAAGGAAAGTTAAAAATCCCTGTCATTCCCAAGTTTCAAGAGAACCCCGGAGA
>CAKTEZ010000034.1 GCA_934553255.1 uncultured Oscillospiraceae bacterium | reverse complement strand
ACTTCATCGAAAATACCGGCGCGATCGTCGCGGTCTGCTTCGCGGCTGTCGCCGTCTATTTCTGGCTGTGCTTCCGCGGGGACCTGCTGCGCGGAGAGCGCGCGAACGGCGGACCGGTCGTCTGTCCGGAGCCGTCGAGCGCCATCACGGACCGCGCCGCCTTCGGCGCGAGCGCCGCCGTGTTCCTGCTGGCGGTGCTGCTGCTCGTGACGCACGCGCAGACAGGCCTTACCGTCGCCTGCATCGGCGTGATCGTCGCGGCGCTGACGCTGCTCGTGATGGCGCTGACGCACGGAAAGGCGATGGTGATCGAGGTCATCCGCGGTGTGGACTATAAAACGCTGCTCTTCTTCATCGGACTGTTCGTCTCCGTCGCCGGATTGGAACGCACGGGCGTACTGGAGATCATCGCGCACTTTATCACCAATGTCAGCGGCGGCCATGTGGCGACGATCGTCGTCATCATTCTCTGGCTCTCCGCCGTCACCAGCGCCTTTGTGGACAACATTCCTTTTGCCGCGACGATGATCCCCGTCATTCGCTCCATCGCGGCCGTGGAGGGCATGGACGTCGGCGTGCTGGCATGGGCGCTGTCTCTGGGTACGGACCTTGGCGGCAACGCGACCCCCATCGGCGCGAGCGCGAACGTGGTCGGCACCTCGGTCTCCGCCAAGGGCGGCTACCCCATCGGCTGGGGGCAGTACTGCAAATATTGCGTACCTGCCACGGTCCTCGTGATGGCGGTGTCTACCGTCTGTCTGTTCCTGCGCTACCTCTGAGGAAAGAAAGGAGAGAACAAAATGAAAGATCAGATCATCGTCACCATGGGCCGCGAACACGGCAGCGGCGGTCACTACATCGCCAGCATGATCGCGCAGGAGCTTGGCATCAAGCTCTATGACAAGGACTCCATCGAGTCGGAGATCGTCTCCGCGGGCTACAGCGCCGAGCTTGTCAGCCGCATGGACGAAAAGCCGGTCAATTTCTTCGCTTCCCGCCGCATCGGACGCTTTTCCAATTCGCTGGAGGTCAACGTTGCGGAAAAAACATTTGACATGATCCGCAGCAAGGCCGCGGACGGCGAGTCGTTTCTGCTCATCGGACGCTGCGGCGAGCAGGTACTCAAGGACGATCCTCACCGCATCAGCCTTTTCGTCGGCGGCAACCCGCACGCAAAACTCTGCCGCATAATGGAGAAAAAAGGGCTTTCCGCCGAGGAAGCCATTGAGGAGATCCACGCGGTCGATAACCAACGCAAGGCATACCACAACTACTACTGCGAAACGAAGTGGGGCGATGCGCGCGCCTATGACCTCACGGTCAAGAGCGATGTGCTGGGCATGGAGGGTACCGCCGAAATGCTGATACGCTACATTCGCGCCTTTCAGGAAAAAGACTGACACAACGAGCGTCCCGCCCTGCGGGGCGCTCGTTTTGCTGCCGAGTGCGTCCGCTCTCCCCTCCGGACGGCACGCGGGCGCATTCCGCCGCGACCCGCCGTATGCACAGAACGCACAAAAGGCAACCCCGATAATTTAGCACACATTCCTCTTTACATCGCCTATAGATTTGGCCTGTAATTGATCAACGGCGGGTGCGTCGTATGCGCCCGCCCTTTTCTTTCTGGAAAGGTGTGAAGCACTTTGTCGAGACTTGACATCATGACGCCGTCGCGCGCACAGACCGTCATCGACGGGCTGTACCGCGATGTGGAGCGGCGCATCGCCGCCAGTCCTCCGGGGCTTTGTCCGGTGGACCTTGCCATGAACTTTCTGAATCTCTGCCACGCGCAGACCTGCGGCAAATGCGTCCCCTGCCGCGTCGGTCTAGGGCAGCTCTCCGACCTCATGGAGAGCGTGCTGGACGGCAAGGCAACGATGGAGACCATCGCCCTCATCAAGCGCACGGCGCGCGTGATCGTCAACAGCGCGGACTGCGCCATCGGACGCGACGCGGCGCGGCTGGTGCTTGACGGCATCCACGGCTTCCGCGACGATTACGAGGAACATGTCCTGCGCCACCGCTGCCTCGGCGGAATGCAGAACCCCGTTCCCTGCGTGGCGCTGTGTCCCGCGGGCGTGGACATTCCGGGCTACACCGTGTTGGTGAAGTACGGCCGCTATGCGGACGCCGTGCGGCTCATCCGGCAGGACAATCCATTCCCCTCCGCCTGCGCGTACATCTGCGAGCATCCCTGCGAGGCGCGCTGCCGCCGCAACATGATCGACGACGCGGTGAATATCCGCGGACTCAAGCGCTACGCGGTGGATCACGCGGGCTATGTGCCGCACCCCGCCTGCGCCGAGCCGACCGGCAAGACGGTCGCCATCGTCGGCGGCGGGCCGAGCGGTCTTTCCGCGGCGTACTACCTTGCGCTGATGGGACATAAGGTCACGGTCTATGAAAAGCGGGCGAAGCTCGGCGGTATGCTGCGCTACGGCATTCCCGCCTACCGTCTGCCGCGCGAGGTGTTGGACGCGGAGATCGCGTCGCTCCTCTCCGTCGGCATTGAGGCCAAGGTGAATGTCGATGTCGGCGGCGAGTTCTCCTTTGACGAGCTGCGCGGGCAGTACGACGCGCTCTACCTCGCGCTCGGCGCGCACACGGATAAAAAGACGGGCATCGAGGGCGAGGACGCCCCGGGCGTGATGTCCGCGGTGGAGATGCTGCGCGAGATCGGCGACGATCGTATGCCCGATTTTCGCGGCAAGGAGGTCGTCGTCATCGGCGGCGGCAATGTCGCCATGGATGTGTGCCGCAGCGCGGTGCGCCTCGGCGCGCGCAAGGTCAGCTGCGTCTACCGCCGTCGTCAGGCGGACATGACCGCGCTGCCCGAGGAGGTCGAGGGCGCGGTCGCCGAGGGCGCGGTCAGATTGACAACATGGACGGCGTGTTTGCCGGCGGCGACTGCGTCACCGGTCCCGCCACCGTTATCCGTGCCATCGCGGCGGGCAAGGTCGCCGCAGCGAACATCGACGAGCACCTCGGCTACCACCATGTCATCGATGTGGGCGTGGAGGTGCCGACCGCGCGGCTGAACAACAAGCCGCCTCACGGCCGCATCAACACCACCGAGCGCGAGGCGGACGAGCGCAAGCGCGACTTCAAGTGCATCGAATGCGGCTTCACGGACGAGGAGGCCTACGCCGAAGCCTCCCGCTGCTTGCGCTGCGACCATTTCGGCTACGGCATATTCCGCGGAGGGAGGAAGGGAAAATGGTAAAGAACGTTACCCTGACCATTGACCACAAGAGCATCACCGTGCCGGAAACGACCACCATTCTCGAGGCGGCGCGAATGCTCAACATCAATATCCCGACCCTCTGCTACTTAAAGGACCTCAACGAGATCGCCGCCTGCCGTCTGTGCTGCGTGGAGGTCAGGGGCATGGAGCGTCTTGTTCCCGCGTGCGACAACATCGTAGCGGACGGCATGGAGGTCTTTACGAACAGCCCCATGGCGCGCGAGGCGCGGCGCGCGAACCTGCGCCTGATCCTCTCCGAGCATGACACGAGCTGCACGAGCTGCTCGCGCAGCGGCAACTGCACGCTGCAGTTGCTGGCGAACGACTTCAATATGCGCGGCTCGCACTATCCCACGAAGCTGCGCGGCGAACCGGTGGACTGCTCCACGCCGCTCATCCGCGAGAACGACAAGTGCGTGAAGTGTATGCGCTGCATTCAGGTCTGTGAAAAGGTACAGACCGTGAAGATATGGGATCTGCTCGGCACCGGCTCGCGGGCGAGCGTTGACGTCTCGCGCAACCGCCGCATTCAGGATACCGAGTGTACCTACTGCGCTCAGTGCATCACGCATTGTCCCACGGCGGCGCTGCGGGAGCGCGATGACACGGGTCTTGTGTTCGACGCCATCGACGACCCCAACACCGTCACCGTCGTGCAGGTCGCGCCCGCGGTGCACGCGGCGTGGGCGGAGCAGTTCAGCCTTTCCCCCGAGTTCGCCACGCCCAAGCGTATGGCGGCGGCTTTGCGGGAGCTGGGCTTCAACTATGTGTTCGACACCGACTTTGCCGCCGACCTCACCATCATGGAGGAGGGCAGCGAATTTCTTGAGCGCTTCACGCACAGGGACGAGCATCGCTGGCCGATGTTCACCTCCTGCTGTCCGGGTTGGGTGCGCTTCCTGAAATCGCAGTACCCCGAGCGGACGGAAAGCCTCTCCACCGCGAAATCCCCGCAGCAGATGTTCGGCGCGGTCACCAAGACTTACTTTGCCGAGAAGATCGGCATTGACCCCAAGCGGCTGTTCGTCGTGTCCGTCATGCCCTGCGTGGCGAAAAAGAGCGAGTGTGCCCTGCCGACCATGCGCGGCGCGGACGGCATTCCCGATGTCGACGCGAGCATCACCACACGCGAGCTGGACATTATGCTCCGCGCGAACCACATCTCCCCCGTCCATCTGCCGGAGGAGGAGGAGTTTGACTCTCCGCTCGGCAGCGGAACGGGCGCGGCGGTCGTGTTCGGCGCGACCGGCGGCGTGATGGACGCGGCGCTCCGCTCGGCATACTACCTTGCCGCGGGCGAGAACCCCGATCCGGACGCCTTTACCGCCGTGCGCGGCATGGACGGCTGGAAGGAGGCAAGCTTCGCCATTCCCAAGGTGGGCGAGGTGAAGGTCGCGGTCGTGAGCGGCCTCGGCAACGCGCGGAAGCTGCTCGATGCCCTTGAACGGGGCGAGGTCCGCTATGACTTCGTCGAGGTCATGGCCTGCCCCGGCGGCTGCGCGGGCGGCGGCGGCCAGCCCATTCACGACGGCTGCGAGCTGGCGGAGGAGCGCGGCGGCGTACTCTGGCGGCTCGACAAGGGCGAGGCCCTGCGCTTTTCGCACGAAAATCCCGACGTGCAGGCGCTCTACCGCGACTATCTCGGCAAGCCCCTCGGCGACGTCTCGCACCGCCTGCTCCACACCGACCACCTTGCATGGAAGATGCCACAGGTGCAGGGCGAACGGTAAGCCACCCACAGCACGAACTGCGCGTACAAAGAATACAGCATGACCCAAGGGGGCGGTCCGTTTGGACCGCCCCCTTGGGTCATACCATATTTGCTTTCAGCCTGCATTCCCGGGGAGGCGCGACATCATCGCAGCGACCTGCGCGCGGGTACACGGATCGTTCGGTTGGAGCGCCGTGCCGCTGCCGCGCAGCACCTGTGCGCCGCAGGCCCACTGCACCGCCTCGATCGCCCATACGGGGACGTCAAAGGCGTCGTCATAGCTGAGGATATTCGTGTCCTTGCCGACGCTCACATCCACACCGCTGCGCTTCGCATAGCGCCAGAGCATCGTGACCGCCTGGGCGCGGGAGACGGCGGCATTCGGCGCGAAAGTCGAAGCCGTCGTACCCTCGGCGATCCTCTCGCTCGCCGCCCAGCGGACCGCCTCGGCGTACCACGCGCCCTCGTCCACATCCGTGAACGGCATGAGGTAGTTTACCACCGGCTCGCCTGCCAGCCGCCAGAGGAAGGTCACGAGCTGGGCGCGGGTGCAGGCCGCGTCGGGAGAGAAGTGCGTGTTGTCCGTGCCGCTTGTGATATTCTCATCGACCGCCCACTTCACCGCGTCGTAATACCATGCGCTCTCGGCTACATCGTCGAAGGGCATCGCAATGCGCGTGACGATCAGATAGGTCGAGAAGTGCGGCAGCGCAAAATCAAGGAGCAGACTATCGCCTATCCACTTGGATCTGGGTACGATGTCCTCGCTGCGCGGGAAGTTCCAGTCCTGCTCCAAGTCCTCATAGTCGCCCAGTTTCCGAAGGTCCGGCAGGGGCAGGATGGTCGGCGGCTCCAACCCCCTTCTCACCCATTTGTCGGCTTCATTCTCCACCATGTAACCGAACCCATGGCGGTTGGTCCCCCAAAACGGATACAGGTCCTCCGGCTTCATCGGCTCGCCGTCGTCCTTGTAATAGATCCACTGGCCGTTTTCCTCGTGCCAGCCGGTCTTCTTTTCGATTTTGGGCATTTCCAGCGTGAGGGAAATGTCCAGCGAGCCGCTGATCTTGCTCCAATCCAGAGGCTCGCCGCCGACGGAAAACTCACCGGTCAGCACGCTGAGCGGCAAAAACTTTCCCCGCTCCTGCATGATCGGCACCCACAGCTTCTGTTCCGGTGAAAGACCATCCATCGCAGCCTCTCCGCTGACAAGAGAGATCTCGAGGTCCTTGCCGTTCAGCTGCTTCAGGATGCCGCGCAGCATCTCCTGCGGGACAGTCATGTCAGCGCCGGGCATATCGAGCGTCAGCGAACCGGCGTTCGCGTCAAGCAGCTGACGGATGGCCTTGGGAGAAAGCGAGAGTTCCGTGTCCGCCACCGTCAGGCGCAGATTCAGTCCCTTAAGGTCGATGCCGCGCCTGCGCTCACGCACAGCGCAAGGCAGAGCGTCAGCGCGGTCAGGAGCGTACAAAGACTTCGTTTCATCGTTTTCCCTCACTTTCTTCGGTCGAGACCACTTCTTCTATTCCTGTCAAAGAAAAATCATAGCGCATGGAGAGCGCCTGAAAAAGCTGGTGCAGAACGCGCTGCGCCAGCGCGCGGAGATCCAGCCCCATAACAACGGCAAGCGCGGAGGCGCTTCAAGATAAATTTCGCGCAGATTTTCGTTTAATTCCGTGAGCGTCAGCTGGAGCGATGTTTCCACCGCGTAAAGCTGCACGGGGGTAAGCGGCGCGTCGGTCACGGATGCGGCGGCGGAGAACTGGTTGGAGAACATGAATTCCGTCAGTTCCGTCAGCACACCGTCCTTGGCGCGGAAGATATTCTGGAATGTGCTGTAGGACACATCCGAGCGTTCGATGATCTCGGCGAGCGTGGCATGGCGGTAGCCCTTCTCAAGGAAGAGCCGCACGCAGACGCTCAAAATGCGATGCTTTGCCGGAAGGCTCGCGCTGGTAAGAGCAATATCGATCATCCCCCCTCCATGTTTGGTGTATACACCAAAGTATAGCGGACCGTTTGAAAAAAGACAAGAGAAATCCATTCGGTACGCTCCGCTCAGCCGGCAAGACCCATACGCCGACCCCTGACCGCGCGTCGCCGTCCCTCATTTTACTCCGATTTTACATCACTCGGCTTTCGCATTTTACAGCGCGCCGGTATTCTCAGAAGTGTGGAACAGAAAAAGTCCAAATCCAATGTGAAATGAGGAAGGAAAATGGAAAAGGTCATCGGCGTACTGAGCGAGCAGTTCATGGCCGACCACAGCGGCGTGACCGTGACCTACGACCCCACCGGCTCCGGCGCCGGTATCGAAGCCGCGAGCAACGGCAGCGCGGACATCGGTCTTGCCTCCCGCGCCCTCAAGGACGAGGAAAAGGCGAACGGTCTGACCGAGACCGTTGTCGCCCTCGACGGCATCGCCGTCATCGTCAATGCCGGCATCGCGGTCTCCGACCTCTCTGTGGAGCAGATCGCAAAGATCTTCACCGGCGAGATCACCGACTGGAGCGAGGTCGGCGGCGCGGCGGGCAAGATCTCCTGCGTTGGCCGTGAGGCGGGCAGCGGTACGCGCGACGGCTTTGAGTCCATCACCGGCACCAAGGACGCCTGCAGGCTCGACCAGGAGCTGACCTCCACCGGCGGCGTCATTGAGGCGGTCGCGGGCAACGCGAACGCCATCGGCTATGCTTCCCTCTCCGCGGTCGAGGGCAAGGACACCGTCAAGGCCGTGACGGTCGGCGGCATGGCCTGCACCGAGGACACCGTACTCGACGGCAGCTACGCCATCCAGCGTCCCTTCGTCCTCGTGACCAAGACGGACGCCGCCCTCTCCCCTGCGGCGCAGGCGTTCTTTGACTACGCCGCCTCCACCGCCGCGAACGAGCTGATCAAGGCCGCGGGCGCTGTCCCGACGGCAAAGTGAGCGCCATGGCGGCGGAATACGTCCTTCCGGCGGCAGAGGGCAGAAAGCCCTCCGCCGCACGGCCGCGTCACACGGGCGCGCACAGAGCGATGGAGAACGCTCTCCACACGATATTCCTGCTCTGCGGCGTGGTGGCGGTGGCGTTCGTGCTGCTCATCAGCGTTTACCTGATCGTCTCCGGCATCCCCGCCATCCGCGAGATCGGCCTTGTAAAATTCCTCTTTGGCAAGGTCTGGGACCCGACGAACACCACCACCGGCGCACAGTACGGCATTCTTGCCTTTCTCCTCACGAGCATTTACGGCACGGCGGGCGCGATCCTCATCGGCGTGCCGGTGGGACTGATGACGGCGGTATTTCTCGCCCGCGTCGCTCCGCCGCGGCTCGCGGCAGTCATCCGCACGGTGGTGCAGCTGCTCGCGGGCATTCCCTCGGTCGTCTATGGTCTGGTGGGCATGATCGTACTCGTCCCCGCCATTCAGAGGACCTTCTCCCTCAGCTCCGGCGCGTGCCTGCTCGCGGCCATTCTCGTTCTGGCCGTTATGATCCTGCCGTCCATCGTCAATGTGTCGGAAACGGCGCTGCGCGCCGTGCCGCGCGAGTATGAGGAGGCGTCTCTCGCGCTCGGCGCGACGGAGGTGGAGACCTGCTTCCGCGTCACGCTGCCCGCCGCGCGCAGCGGCGTGGCGACGGCGGTGGTGCTGGGCGTGGGACGCGCCATCGGCGAGGCCATGGCGATCATCATGGTCGCGGGCAATGTGTCGAATATGCCCGGACTTTTTACGCCCGTGCGTTTCCTGACCACCAGCATCGTTTCGGGCATGGCCTACGCGAGCGTCGGCAGTCTGTACCAGCAGGCGCTCTACTCCATTGCGCTCGTTCTGTTCCTTTTTATCATGCTGATCAATGTGGTGCTGAACCGCTTCATCAAAAAGCGGAAGGAGGATTGAGATGGAACAAAAGCTTTCTCCGCACCGCCGCGCGTACGGCATTGCCATGCGTTCGCTCGTGTGGCTGTGCGCGCTCCTCACCTGCGCGCTGCTCGTGTTTCTCATCGGCTATATCTTTTTCCGCGGGGCGCGCGGCGTGACATGGGACTTCCTTACCGGCACAAGCAGCTACATCAAGGATATCATCGGCATTCTGCCGAATATCCTCAATACGCTTTATATCGTCCTGCTCGCCATGGTCATCGTCCTGCCGCTCGGCGTGGGCGCAGCCATCTACCTGACGGAATATGCCGCAAACCGCCGCGTTGTGACGCTCATCGAATTTGCGGCGGAGACGCTCACCGGCATCCCCTCCATCATCTTCGGTCTCGTCGGTATGCTCTTTTTCGTGCAGCGAATGAATTTGCAGGCGGGTGTGCTTGCGGGCAGCCTGACGCTCGTGGTAATGATCCTGCCGACCATCGTCCGTACGACGCAGGAGAGCCTCAGGACCGTGCCGCAGTCCTACCGCGAGGGTGCGTTGGGGCTGGGCGCCGGTAAGTGGCGCATGGTGCGTACCGTCGTGCTGCCCAACGCCGTGGACGGCATCGTGACCGGCTGCATTTTAGCGGTCGGACGCATTGTGGGCGAGAGCGCGGCGCTGCTGTATACGGCGGGCTTCGGGCTGGCGCTCAACGACTTTCTCACCGCCCTGCACTCGTCCTCCGCCACGCTGACCGTCGCGCTCTATGTCTATGCCAACGACCGCGGGCGCACGGACATCGCCTTTTCCATTGCGAGCGTGCTGATGCTGCTCACGCTCCTCATCAACCTTACAGCGGCCTTCACGGGCCGTCCGGCTGCGGCAAATCGACCTTTCTGCGGACGCTCGACCGCATGAACGACCTGATCCCCAATGTGAAGATCACCGGCGAGGTGGACTTCAACGGCGAAAACATCTACGCGCCGAACGTCGACGTGACGCAGCTGCGAAAGCGCATCGGCATGGTGTTTCAGAAGGCCAACCCCTTCCCCATGAGCATTTACGACAACATCGCCTACGGTCCGCGCACGCACGGCGTACGCAGCCGCGCAAGGCTTGACGAGATCGTGGAGAGTTCGCTGCGCTCCGCCGCCATCTGGGACGAGGTGAAGGACCGCCTGAAAAAGAGCGCGCTGAGCCTCTCCGGCGGCCAGCAGCAGCGACTTTGCATCGCCCGTGCGCTCGCCGTCGAGCCGGAGGTGCTGCTCATGGACGAATCTACGAGCGCGCTCGACCCCATCTCGACCTCGAAGATCGAGGACCTTGCCGGCGAGCTGAAGGACCGCTACACGGTCGTCATGGTGACGCACAACATGCAGCAGGCGGCAGCCTGTCGCGCGCGACCTGCGCCAGATCTCCGCGGCGCTCAAGATGATCACGGACATGGAGCGCATCGGCGATCAGGCGGAGGACATCGCGGAGATCGTACGCTTTCTCCACGGCCGCAGCCCCGAGGATAACGAGGCGCTGCGCGGCATGGCGCGCGCCGTGATCCGGATGGTGACGGAAAGCGTTGACGCCTATGTAAAATGTGATACAATATTGGCCGAGCGGGTCATCGCGGAGGACGATACCGTGGACGGCTGCTTCACGCAGATCAAGGCGAGGCTGATCGACCGCATCGCGCGCAACCCCGCCGACGGCGAGTACGCGCTGGATCTGCTGATGATCGCAAAATATTTTGAACGCATCGGGGACCACGCGACGAACATCGCCGAGTGGGTCATTTTCTCCGTCACGGGTGTTCACAGGGAGGGATAACGATGATCTGGTGCGTGGAGGACGATGCGAGCATCCGCGACATCGAGGTATACGCGCTCACATCCACCGGCCTTGCGGCAAAGGGCTTTGCCGACGGCGACAGCTTTTGGGAGGCGCTCCTGCGGGACGAGACGCCGGAGCTGGTGGTCCTCGATGTAATGCTCCCCGGTACGGACGGCATCGAGCTGCTGCGCCGTATGCGCACGGATGTGCGCTTTGCCGCGCTCCCCGTCGTGATGGCAACCGCCAAGGGCGCGGAGTACGACAAGATCCAGGGGCTTGACCTCGGCGCGGACTACTACCTCACGAAGCCCTTCGGCGTGATGGAGTTCGTCTCCTGCGTCAAGGCCGTGCTGCGCCGCTGCGCGCCGAAGGCGGCGCCGGAAACGCTGCACGCCGACGGACTGACCGTCGATGCCGCGGCGCACACCGTTACGGCAGACGGGCAGCGCGTGGAGCTGACCTACAAGGAGTTTGCGCTGCTGCAGCTCTTCCTCGCCCACCCGGGGCGGGCCTTTACCCGCGAACAGCTGATGGAGAGCGTCTGGGGCATGGACTACTGCGGCGAGACGCGCACGGTGGATATGCACATCCGCACCCTGCGGCAGAAGCTCGGCGTCTACGGCGCGCACATTGAGACCGTGCGCGGCGTGGGCTATCGATGGGAGGCGGTGGAGAAATGACCAAAAAGATCTTTCGTTCCATTCTCACGGCGGGCGTCGCCGTGCTGCTTTGCAGCCTGCTGCTCGTTCTCGGCTGCTTTTACAGCTTTTATGAGGGGATGCAGGAACGACAGCTGCACGACGAGCTTTCCGTCGCGGCGGCCGCGGTAGAGCTGAACGGCGAAGACTATCTCGCGCGGCTCGGCGGCGGGCGCTGCCGCATGACATGGATTGCGCCGGACGGCACCGTGCTTTACGACACCGGCGCGGACGCCGCGCAGATGGAAAACCATCTCGACCGCGAGGAGGTCCGCGAAGCGCTGGACACCGGCGGGGGCAGCTCCAGCCGCTACAGCGTGACGCTGCTGCAAAAGACCGTCTACTGCGCGCGCCGCCTTGCCGACGGCACGGTGCTGCGCCTGTCCGTCAGCCGCGCGACCATGGGGGCGCTGCTGCTCGGCGCGTTCCAGCCGATCCTGCTGGTCGTGCTGCTGATGCTGGGGCTTTCCGGATTTTTGGCCGGACGCCTCTCCAAGCGCATCGTCGAGCCGCTCAACGCGCTCGATCTGGAGCATCCGCTGGACAACGACACTTACGAGGAGCTTTCCCCGCTCCTGCGGCGCATCGACCGTCAGCGGCGGCAGATCGACGCCCAGCTTGCCGAGCTGCGGCGCAGGACCGACGAATTCAAGCAGATCACCGTGGGCATGAACGAGGGACTCGTGCTGCTCGACGACAGAGGCGTGGTACTGAGCATCAACCCCGCCGCGCAGTCGCTTTTCGGCGTGACGGACGCGTGCATCGGGCAGGATTTCCTGACCGTGGACCGCGAGCATACCATGAGTCTCGCGCTGCACAGCGCCATGGAGACGGGCCGCGGCGAGGTCCTCGCCGAGCGCGGCGGACGCGAATACCGCTTTGACTTCAGCCGCATCACCTCGCAGGGCAAAACGGTCGGCGCGGTGCTGCTGGCGTTTGACATGACGGAGCAGGCCTTTGCCGAGAGCCGCCGCCGCGAGTTCACCGCGAATGTTTCCCACGAGCTGAAAACGCCGCTGCAGGGCATCATCGGCAGCGCCGAGCTGCTTGAAAGCGGCATGGTCAAGCCGGAGGACGCGCCGCGCTTCCTCGGTCATATCCGCGCCGAGGCGCAGCGCCTTGTGACGCTCATCGGCGACATCATCCGTCTGTCGGAGCTGGACGAGGGCGGCGAGCTGCCCGCAGAGACCGTCGATCTTCTCCCGCTCGCGCAGGAGGCCGCGGAAAGCCTCCGCGCCGCGGCGGAGCAAAAAGGCGTGACCGTCGCCGTCTCCGGCGAGAGCGTGCGTGTGACCGGCGTGCAGCGGCTGCTGTATGAGATCCTCTACAACCTCTGCGACAACGCCGTGAAGTACAATGTCGAGGGCGGTCGCGTGGAGGTCTGCGTCGCCGCGGAGGGCGACACCGCCCGCGTCACCGTGCGCGACACAGGCATCGGCATTCCGCCGGAGCATCAAGGCCGCGTGTTCGAGCGCTTCTACCGCGTGGACAAGAGCCATTCCAAGGCGAGCGGCGGCACAGGGCTTGGGCTTTCCATCGTCAAGCACGCCGTGGCGTACCATCACGGCACGGTGGAGCTGCACAGCGAGGTCGGCCGCGGCACGGAGATCACCGTCCGTCTTCCAAGGCTTTGAGCGCAAGAGCAGAAGGCCTGTCGGGGAGCGGCTGACGGCGATCCGGCTGCCGCTCCGACAGGATGATCCATTGAAAAAACACACCGGCAAGCCGCCGGTGTGTTTTTTTGAGAAACATCGCGTCCCGCCGCACACGCATTTGCGGCAGTCTCACTCGCTCCGGCATTGGCGGCCGGTGTGGTCGATGTAGGTGTCGCAGGTCAGCAGAATGCCGGAGATCGGCACGATCTCATAGCCCTCGCCGATGAGATAGCTGAGAATATCCGGCAGCGCCTCCGGCGTATGCTCGCCCGCGTTATGGAACAGCACGATAGATCCGTTCTGCACCTTTGAGGTCACGCGTCTGGTGATCTCCGCGGCAGAGATGCCCTTCCAGTCCAGACTGTCCACATCCCATTGGATCGGCTCCATGCCGATGGAGCGGATGGCGGAGATCACATGGTCGTCATACTCGCCGAACGGACAGCGGATCAGCGTCGGCCGAACGCCGGTCAGCGCTTCGATCTTATCGTTGCAGGCGTTGACATCGGCGATGATCTGCTCCGCCGTAAGAGAATTGTAGTGGTCGTGCGCGTTGGAATGGTTCATCAGTTCGTTGCCGCTCTCGACGATGGCCTTGGCCTGCTCCGGATACTGATCCGCCCAGTTGCCGACGACGAAGAAGGTGCATTTCACACCGTAGTCCGCGAGTACATCGAGAATTTTCTGTGTGTTGTCCGCACCCCAGGGTGATGGCAGAATGCGGCAGTCCCCAATCACTGGGTTCACACACATTCCACTGTAACATTGCATTGGTTTTTGCGAAAGTGTATAGAGTAGCACCCTGTAAGTGCAGTCGCAAAATCCCAAAAATCTGTTAAACTGAAAGAACAGAGATGGAGGGAATCG
>CAKTEZ010000033.1 GCA_934553255.1 uncultured Oscillospiraceae bacterium | reverse complement strand
CAGGCGCGCAGATGGGCACCCTCTATCAGCAGGGCGCGCAGCAGCAGGCGGCCCCCGCGGCGGCAGGCTGGACCTGCGCGTGCGGACAGGCGGGCAACACGGGCAAATTCTGCGCGAACTGCGGCAAGCCCGCCCCCGCTCCGGCGAATGAATGGACCTGCGAATGCGGCGCGAAGAACACGGGTAAGTTCTGCTCGAGCTGCGGCAAGCCCGCGCCCGCCGCAGAGTGGAAGTGCGAATGCGGCGCCGTCAACAAAGGCAAGTTCTGCTCCAACTGCGGCAAGCCCGCGCCCGCGGCGGAGTGGAAGTGCGAATGCGGTGCCGTCAACAAAGGCAAGTTCTGCTCCAACTGCGGCAAGCCCAGAGCCTGACAAAGCAATACGGTGGCAACAGGCCTGCCGCGCTTGCGGCAGGCTTCTGCCGCCCCCCTATGACAATTGGAGGGAGATGGAAATATGGCATCCCAAGTGACCAATTACAAATGCCCCGCCTGCACCGCTCCTCTGCACTTTGACGGCGCAAGCGGAAAGCTCCAATGCGACTTCTGCGGCTCCAGCTATGAGGTCGCGGAGATCGAAAAGCTTTATGCCGAAAAGGACGCGCAGGCCGCCGACGCATTCCGTCAGGCGGAGGGAACATCCTCGGCGGACGGCGAATGGATCGCCGCTTACGGCGCGGACTGGGGCGCGGACGCGGAAAAGCTGCGCGTCTATTCCTGTCCCAGCTGCGGCGCGGAGCTGATCTGCGACGAGACCACCGGCGCCACCGCCTGCCCCTACTGCGGCAACAACAGCATCGTCCCCGGTCAGCTCAGCGGCGCGTTCAAGCCGGATTATGTGTTGCCGTTCAAGCTGGATAAGGACGCGGCGGTCGCCGCGCTCAAGAAGCACTACGGCGGCAAAAAGCTGCTGCCCCGCGCGTTTTCCAACGAGAACCACATTCGGGAGGTCAAGGGCGTTTATGTCCCCTTCTGGCTTTACGACGGCACGGCGGAGGTCGATGTGACCTGCCACGGCACGCAGGTCAGCGCCTACTCCACCGCCAAGGAAAATGTGACCGTCACGAACCACTACCAGGTCCGCCGCGCGGGTACGGTGCAGTTTGAGCGCGTGCCGGTGGACGCGTCGAGCAAGATGCCCGACGACCACATGGACGCTATTGAGCCGTTCGACTACGAGGCCCTCAAGCCCTTTTCCACCGCGTATCTCCCCGGCTTCCTTGCCGACAAGTACGATGTTTCCATGGAGGACTGCGCCGAGCGCGCCAACCGCCGCTGCGAGGATACCGCCGTGGAGCTGATGGAGGACAGCGCCCGCGAGGGCTACACCGCCTGCACGGTGGAGAGCCGCGACGTGAAGCTCCGCCGCGGCAAGGTGCATTACGCGCTTCTGCCCGTATGGCTCCTCTCGACGCAATGGAAGGGGCAGAACTTCCTGTTCGCCATGAACGGTCAGACCGGCAAGCTCGTCGGCGACCTGCCGCTCGACCGCGGTCTGTACTGGAAGCACTTCGGCCGCATTACCGCCATCGTCGCGGCGGCGGTCACCGCAGCCTGCGTGCTGTTCTTATAAGGAGGCGGCAAGATGATGAAGAAATATGCTTCTCTGCTCTTTGCCTTTGTCCTCGCGCTGTCGCTGAGCGTATCCGCTGCGGCGTGGACCTATGCCGAGCTTGCTCCCATGGGAGAAGGCTCATACATCGCCGAGGAGGCGGGCATTCTTTCCGCAGACGACTGCGCCGCGCTCAGCGAGGCTGCGGCGGCGGTGAGCGCGCAATATGGCTGCGGCGTATATGTCGTGACCGTCAACGACATGGCAGACTACATTGACCCCGAGGCGGTCAGCGGGACCGGCGAGACCGGCATCGCCGCCTTCGCCGAATATGCGTGGGACGCGTTTGGATTTGCGAACTCCTATGACGGCAACGGCGTCATGCTCGTGCTGAGCATGGCGGAGCGCGACTTTGACCTCGAAGCCCACGGCGACCTCGGCAACGCCGCGTTCACCGACTATGGCAAGTACATCATGCACGACGAATTCCTCGACAATTTCCGCGAGGACGACTGGTACGGCGGCTTCGCGGACTACATTGCCGCGTGCGGCCGCTACCTTGAGGCCAACGCCAACGGCGCCCCCATCGACGTAGAGCCGGAGGTCCCGCTGACAGTCGGCGAGAAGGTCGGCTTCGGTCTGATGGTCGGCCTGCCGCTCGGCATTCTTATCGCGTTCATCGTCTGCGCGATCTACAAGCGCCAGCTCAAGAGCGTCCGCCGCGCGACCGAGGCCGCGCTCTACACCGTCTCCGGCGGCACGGACGTTACCACGCGCGAGGACCGCTTCACCCACACCACCGAGGTCCGAACCCCCATCAAGACGGAGTCCGACAGCCACGACAGCGGCAGTCCCAGCTTTTCCGGCGGAACGACCGTCAACTCCGGCGGCTTCTCGCACTCCAGCGGCAAATTCTGACACAGGCATAGAAAGGATCCTACCCCATGAAACAGCTTCTCTGCGCGCTGCTCAGCGCACTTCTGCTCCTCACCCTCGCCGCCTGCGGCGAGAAGAAACCGGCGGAGGACACCCCGGCCCCTCCGCCCGCCGAGCAGCCCGCTCCCTCCGAACCGCCCGCGCTGACCGAGGCCGAGCAGTCGCTCGCCGACCTGCGCGAGACACTCCGCGATGCCGGAGCCATTCTCGGCGTCGCCTACCTCGGCACGACCAACGGCGCGGAGAGCGTCGATCTGAGCGCCGTGCTTGCCGATACGCCCTATCTCAAGGAATATCCCTTCCTGCAGGCCCTCTCCGCCGACGCGGTCCTCACCACGGGCGGCTGGGACATCTACTGTCTTGTTCCTGCCGATGCCGACGCGATACTGACCGTGAACGAATACGGCTGGCTCACCGAGGGCGCGGAGCAGCCGGAGGTCGGCGAAACGCTCTATCAGGACGACAGCGGCGCGCCCCTCTGCCTCATTGCCAATGTGAGCGACATCATGCCGGATACGCAGGTCACCGTAACCGCCGCGGACGGCACGAGCGTCACCTACCAGCCGTTCCTCAGCCTGATGGACGGCTCGGTCGCGGCGGACGACCCTCTCGTCTATGACTTTACCGTCTACTCCGACGCACAGTAAGCATAAAAAGGGAAGCAGATGCGGCGCATCTGCTTCCCTTTTTATGCTCTTTTCCGTTTCTCTCAGCCGACCAGAGAGGCGGTGTCCATGGCGATCATCAGCTCTTCGTTGGTGGGAATGAGCAGGACCTTGACCTTGGAATCGGCGGCGGAGATCACGCGCTCTTCGCCGCGGACATCGTTGGCGTCCTCGTCCATCTTCACGCCCATGTACTCCAGACCGCTGGCAATAGCCATGCGCTCAAGACCGTCGTTCTCGCCGACGCCTGCGGTGAAAATGATGGCGTCCACGCCGCCCATGACGGCGGCATACGCGCCGATGAGCTTCTTGACCTCATAAGCGAACTTCTCGCGGGCGAGCGCGCAGCGTTCGTTGCCCTTCTCGGCGCCCATCTCCAGATCGCGGAAGTCGGAGGAAACGCCGGAGATGCCCTCCATACCGGACTTCTTGTTGAGGATGCTCAGCATCTCGCCGATGGAATAGCCGTACTTGTTCATCAGGTATTCCATAATGCCCGCGTCGATGTCGCCCGCGCGGGTACCCATGGGAAGCCCCGCGAGGGGAGTAAAGCCCATGGAGGTCTCCACGCTCTTGCCGCCGTCCACCGCCGTGACGGAGGAGCCGTTGCCGAGGTGACAGGAGATGAGCTTCAGGCTTTCGATGGGCTTGCCGAGCATATCGGCAGCACGCTGGGCCACATACTTGTGGCTGGTGCCGTGGAAGCCGTAACGGCGGACCTTGTCGTTCTCGTAATACTTATAGGGGAGCGCGTAGGTATAGGCCACGGGGGGCATGGTCTGGTGGAAGGCGGTGTCGAACACGGCGACCATGGGTACGCCGGGCATAAGCTTCTGGCAGGCCTTGATACCGATGATGTTGGCGGGGTTGTGCAGGGGTGCGAGGGGATTGCACTCCTCGACGGCGGCCATGACCTCGTCGGTGATGACGACGGACTTGGCGAACTTCTCGCCGCCGTGGACCACGCGGTGACCGACCGCGTCGATCTCCTTCATGGAGCCGATCACGCCGTTCTTCTCGTCCACAAGGGCGTTCAGGACGGCGGCAATGGCTTCGTTGTGGGTGGGCATAGCGACATCGGCGGCCTTGATGCTCTCCTTGCCCTCCAGCTGGGGCTTATAGGTGAACTTGCCGTCGATGCCGATGCGCTCGCACAGACCCTTGGCGAGCAGCGCGCCGGTGGCGGGATTGAGCAGCTGATACTTCAGGGAAGAGCTGCCCGCGTTGATGACCAGAACATTCATGTCGTTTCCTCCGTTTTCCAATGGGCTATGTCTTGCAATATCGCCCAAATTCAGGTAAGATGGGTTCGGCAGATGCCGATTTTGTCCGATGGACAAGCACATACATTTTTTATTATAGCAAAAATTCCCGCGATGACAACCATAAATTTCCCGCAATGGGTCAAATTTGCCGCTGTTTTGAGGAGAGCCGTATGCCGACTGCCGGTATCATCTGTGAATACAATCCGTTCCACCGCGGACACGCGTGGCAGCTTGCCGAGGTCCGTGCGCGGCTCGGCGCGGAAACGCCGATCGTGTGCGCCATGAGCGGCAGCTTCGTCCAGCGGGGCGGCTTCGCCGTCATGCGGGCGCACGCGCGGGCGGAGGCCGCCGTGCGCGGCGGCGTCGACCTTGTGCTGGAGCTGCCGCTGCCGTGGGCCGTCTCGTCCGCCGAAGGCTTTGCCGCGGGCGGCGTAGGCGTTCTGACGGCGACCGGCGCGGTCGATACGCTGGTTTTCGGCAGCGAATGCGGCGACACGGAAACCTTAAAAACCGTCGCGGCGGCGCTCGACACGGAACTTTTTTTCTCCCGTCTTCGTCTAACGCTGCAAACAGGCGTTTCCTACGCTGCCGCGCGGGAGGCCGCGGCGCGGCAGCTGCTCGGCGATAAGGCTGCCGTCCTCGCGCAGCCGAACGACATTTTAGGTGTGGAATACTGCAGAGCCATCGCGCGGCAGGACGCCGCGCCGGAGCCGCTGGCGCTGCCGCGAAGGGGCGTCGGGCATGACGGCGGCGCGGCGGAGGGCTTCGCCTCCGCGAGCCACATCCGTGAGCTGCTCATAAACGGCGGGAGCGCCGACGAATTTCTCACGCCGGAGAGCGCCGCCCTCTACGCGTGCGAGCGCGCGGCAGGACGCGCGCCGGTGACGATGGCAAACGCCGAGCGGGCGATCCTCGCCCGTCTGCGCGCGATGCGGGAGGAGGACTTCGCTCCCTACGACACCGGCGGCGAGGGACTTTACCACCGCTTTTACGACGCTGTGCAGAGGGAAACGACCGTCGAGGGCATTCTTTCCGCCGCGAAATCCAAACGCTATGCCTACGCACGGCTGCGGCGTATGCTGCTCTCCGCTTTCCTCGGCGTTACGCCCGAGGATACGCCGGAGCATATCCCCTATCTGCGCGTACTGGCGTGCAATGCGCGCGGACGCGAGCTGCTCCGGCGCATGAAAACGACCGCCGCCGCGCCCATTCTCACCAAGAGCGCGGATGTGCGGAGGCTGGGCGCGGAGGCGCAGCGGCTCTTCGCCCTGACCGCCCGCGCGGAGGATCAGTATGTCCTCGCCTATCCGTCCCTCGCCGCAGCAAAGCCCGGCAGCGCGTGGACGACCACACCGGTCATTCTCTGACCGGCATTCAGAAAGGAGACTCACCATGAAAAAACTGTTCGCCTCCCTGCTGACGCTCTCGCTCTTGCTGTCGCTGACCGCCTGCGGCGGCAACGGCGATCCGACCGGTCCCGATGCTCCAAAGCCCTCCCAGCCGGAGACGCCGGAGCTGACCTTCGCCGTCGGCACGCCGCTCACCCATGAATCGACCTACACTGCCGACGACGGCACGCTCCTGCTGCACACAAATTATGAGCTGCCGCAGCTTGAGCTTCGCACCGCCGACGGCGCGCTCTATGAACCCGGCGCCGCAGCCACACAGAGCGCGGCGGTTGCCGTGCGCGACGCCTTCAACGCCGAGATGGAGCGCTGCTACGCCGCGGTGCTCTCCAACGAGTCGGAGCTGGCTCAGGAGGCGCGCGACCATTACGGCAGTAACTCCATGTCCTTTGAGTACATCTACTACGAGGATGAACTGCTCGGCGAGGTCGTCTACCAGACCGACGGGCTCATCAGCGTGCTTGCCAATGCCTACGCCTTCTACGGCGGCGCGCATCCGAACACCTCCACCCTCACCTGGAGCTTCGATCTCACCACCGGCGAATTTCTGACGCTCGACGCGCTCAACGCGCAGTCCTCCACCGACAGTGCACTCGGCAAAACGCTGGTCGATACGCTCGCCTCGGAGATCGTGAACAGGATCTACGAAGAGGGACTGGACGATTACCTCTACGATGATTTCTACTCCTACGTTTATGACCTCTCCTCCAACGCGCACTTTTATTTCAGCGGCAGCGGCATGACCGTCAACTTCGACGCCTATGTCCTCGGGCCCTACGCCTCGGGGGCGCAGACCTTCGAGATCCCCTACAGCCACTTCTACAACGCGCTCGACAGCCACACACAGTCTCTGCTCAATGTGCCGCAGGACGAGATCATCCTCGCAGACTATTACACCACCAAAACGCTCTGGTCGTGGTTCCACATGACCACCCCGCCCGTGGACAGCGGCGCGCCCGGCATCACGGTGGACGGACTGGACCTCGCTCGCGTCACGCTGCGCGATGTGAATACGCTCGACGAGCTGCGTGAGCTGCTGTGCGAGCATGTCAGCGCGGAGCTTGCCGACGAATGGCTTGCCACGGGACGCTTTGTGGAGTCCGACGGCGCGCTCTACGCGGCGTGGGCCGACCGCGGCAGCGACATCACCATCGACACCGAGAGCTATCTGGTCGCGTGGAACGGCGATGCCGGCGAGATCATGCAGACCATCACCCGTCGGGAATGGAGTGACGAAACCGGCGATTTTGTGCCTGTTCCCGGAAGCGAGACTTATTACGCCTACCCCTTTACCACGATGAACCGCCACGCGGTATTCTCCGCGTTCCCCTGCCCCTACTGAAAACGCGCATAAAAAAAGCGGAGACTGTTGAACAGTCTCCGCTTTTTCCTATGCGCTTTAATCCACATGCTCGCTCGCGCGCATGGCGAGGATGGTGCGCTCAATGAGGGTATCGAGGTCCCAGCCGAGCATCTCCGCGCCGCGCTCGATGACCTCGCGCGAGCAGCCCGCGGCGAACTTTTTGTCCTTGTACTTCTTTTTGACGGACTTGACCTCAAGGTCGCTGACGCTCTTGCTCGGACGCATGAGGGCGACCGCGCCGATCAGGCCGGTCAGCTCGTCGGTGGCGAAGAGGACCTTCTCCATCTCGTGCTGCGGCTCGGGCAGGCCGTCGAAATGCAGGCCGTAGCCGTGGCTGGCGGTCGCGCGAATCAGACGCTCGTCCAGTCCCCTTTCCCGCATGATCTCCTGCGATTTGATGCAATGCTCGTCGGGGTACATCTCAAAATCGAGGTCGTGCAGAAGACCCACGGCCTCCCAGAAGTCCGCCTCGTCGCCGTAGCCCAGTTCTATTGCGTACCAGCGCATGACATCGCCGACGATCCGGCCGTGCTTGAGGTGGAACTCGCCCTTGTTGTACTCCTGCAGCAGCTCCCATGCCTGTTCCTTTGTCAATGCCATAACAATGCCTCCTCAGGGATTTTCGTCCGTAAAGTGGACATGGTTGAAGATGTGGTCGGAGCAGAAGCAGTGGTAGCCCGCGCACTTGGAGCAGTAGCGGAACTGCAGCTCCGGATCGGAAATGTCCGTGCGGCCGCAGACCGCGCACTTGTGGCGGTAGCCCTGACTCTGCTGCTCGCGCTGGGTCTGGCGGACGGTGTTGTGGAAATGCGCCGCCTGCTTGGAGCGCGTCTGCTCACGCTTGGCAAAACGCCCCAGCTCGGGCGCGAAGAAGATGAAGAAATTCAGCAGCGCCACGATCGGAAGCACCGCGTTGATCCACGAGCGCGACGCGAGCGCATAGCAGATGTTGAACGCGAACAGGCATGCGTCCACGATCGCCAGCCACTTGATCTTCAAAGGGATGAAGAAGAACAGCAGCACCTGCGCGTCGGGATAGAGCATGGCAAAGGCGAAGAACATCGCAAGGTTCACATACGCCGCGCCGAAAACGAGCGCGTCCGTGCCGCTGATCAAGCTCGTGAGGATCGTACCCAGCACGGTCAGCAGCACGCCGCTGAGGTAGTAAATGGTGAATTTCGCCGTCCCCCATTCACGCTCCAGCGTGGAGCCGATCCAGTAGTAAAAATAGCAGCTCACCAGCAGCCAGAACGGGCTGGTGTCCGACGGCAGGAAGCTGAACGACAGCAGCCGCCAGAGCTGACCGTGCTTCAGCCCCTCCCAGCTCAGGCAGAGGGTATAGTAGAACGACGCGCTGTCCATCGAGGAGAAAACAGAGAGCAGATAAAAGGCGATGTTGCCGATGACGATATAAAGCATCAGATTCGGAATACCGAAATTCGGATGCAACACGCAGAAGCGGTCGATGCGGCGGCGAAGTGAATCCAAGGTCAATTCCTCCCATAGTGAAGATCATTTCAGTCGCATTGTACCCCATGCGGCGGGAAAAGTCATTACCAAATTATAAATTCCGCAAAAAATCCCGCCGGACGGCGGGATCCTCTCGCATCAATAGCCATATTTTCCTCTTTGCACAAAAACGCAAATTTCCGGTTGACAAAGCGCACAGACATGGGTAAAATATCTTCACAGCAAAATCCCAAAAGTTCATACTTCATCAAGAGTGGTGGAGGGAACGGCCCGATGATACCACGGCAACCTGCAAAGCAAGGTGCCAAATCCGTCGAACGAATCGAAAGATGAGGGAAAGCAAAAAGTTTTCGCACTCGACCGGTTCGGCCGAGCGCTTTTTTTGTGCTCCCGCGAGAAAAGAAAGGAAAGAAGAATCATGGCAAAGCGTTTATTCACCTCCGAGTCCGTCACCGAAGGGCATCCCGACAAGATCTGCGACCAGATCTCCGACGCGGTGCTCGACGCGATCATGGAAAAGGACCCCAACGGCCGCGTCGCCTGTGAAACGACCGTTTCCACCGGTCTTGTCCACATCATGGGCGAGATCACGACCAACTGCTATGTGGACATTCCCAAGATCGCACGCGAGGTCATCCGCGACATCGGCTACGACCGTGCGAAGTACGGCTTCGACTGCGACACCTGCGGCATTATCACCAACATCGACGAGCAGAGCAGCGACATCGCCATGGGCGTTGACAACTCCTATGAAAACAAGGAGAGCGGCGCGAGCGAGCTGGACAACGGCGCGGGCGATCAGGGCATGATGTTCGGCTATGCCTGCGACGAAACGCCGGAACTGATGCCGCTGGCCATCTCCCTTTCCCACAAGATGGCGAGGCGGCTGACCGATGTACGCAAGCAGGGTCTGGTGGACTATCTGCGTCCCGACGGCAAAACGCAGATCACGGTCGAATACGGCGAAAACGGCAGGCCCAAGCGCATCGACACCGTGGTCGTTTCCACGCAGCACGCGCCCGAGGCGGAGTTGGAGACCATTCGCCGCGATATGATCGAACTCGTCATCAAGCCCACCGTTCCCGCCGCGCTGCTGGACAGCGAGACAAAGTTTTATGTTAACCCAACGGGCCGCTTCGTCATCGGCGGTCCGCAGGGCGACAGCGGTCTCACGGGCCGCAAGATCATCGTCGATACCTACGGCGGCAGCGCTCCGCACGGCGGCGGCTGCTTCTCCGGCAAGGATCCGACGAAGGTGGACCGCTCTGCCGCCTATGCCGCGCGCTGGATCGCCAAGAACATCGTCGCCGCGGGTCTTGCGACGAGGTGTCAGGTGCAGCTTGCCTACGCCATCGGCGTGGCTCGCCCCGTGAGCGTGCTGGTCGAGACCTTCGGCACCGGCACGGTCGCCGACAGTCGGCTGGAGGAGGCTGTCGAGAAGGTCTTTGACCTGCGCCCGACCGCCATCATCCGCGACCTTGACCTGCGCCGCCCGATCTACCGTCCGCTTGCCGCCTACGGCCACATGGGGCGCGAAGAGCTGGGCGTCGCATGGGAAAAGTGCGACCGCGTGGACGCGCTCCGCGGCGCGCTGTAAACAGCGCGCCGAAAAAGAAAGACGCTTCAAAAAGCGCCGCTGACCGTTTTCCGGTCGGCGGCGCTTTTTCCTTTTCGCTGCAATGACAAATACCGCCTCCCCCGCATAGACTGAAACGCAGGCCTCCGCCTGCGCTCCGGCGGGCGGCCGACCGCCGGAAAAACGAGAAAGGTGATTTGTATGAATCGTTATCAGGGTAATTGCGGCAGCAACAGCTGCGGCTGCGCCGACCAGTGCTGCCCGCGTCCGTTCCCGCCTCCCCCGCCGCCGTACCCGCCCTACGGCGTGATCGGTCCCACCGGCCCGCAGGGCGTGCAGGGCATTCAGGGCGTTCCCGGTCCCATCGGTCCCACCGGCCCGCAGGGCGTGCAGGGTCTTCAGGGTCCGCAGGGTCCCGCAGGCGCGGCGGGTGCACAGGGGCCGCAGGGTCCCACCGGTCCCATGGGGCCGCAGGGGCTTCAGGGCGCGCAAGGCCCCGCCGGTGCAACCGGCGCCACAGGTGCAGTCGGCGCAGCGGGTCCTACCGGCCCCACCGGTCCGCAAGGCCCCATCGGTCTGACGGGTGCAACGGGCGCCGCAGGAGCAGTCGGCGCGACGGGTCCTACCGGCCCCACCGGTCCGACCGGCCCCGCGGACACGCGCGTGGCGGCGGCAGTCGCGGACTCCACGGACGCGACCGATACGGCGGCGCAGCTCAACGCGCTGCTCGCCAGTCTGCGCGCCGCTGGTCTGCTCGCCACCTGAGAGAAGAAAGGCAATGCGGCGCGGTGACCCCGCGCCGCCTACATAGCAAGGGAGTGGCTTTTTATCTATAAGGTGTGCGTTTACACCATCTGCAAGAACGAATCGCAATTCGTGGACCGCTTCATGGACTCGATGTCCGAGGCCGATTATGTCTGCGTGCTGGACACCGGCTCGAGCGACGACACCGTAAAAAAGCTCCGCGCACGCGGAGCCATCGTGGGCGAGACGGTCGTCTCGCCGTGGCGCTTCGACACGGCGCGGAACGAGTCGCTCAAGCTCATTCCCGCCGACGCGGACATCTGCTGCGCCATTGATCTCGACGAGCAGTTCCATTCCGGCTGGCGCGCCGCGCTGGAGCGCGCATGGCAGCCGGACACGACCCGCGCCCGCTACCGCTACACCTGGAGCTTCCGTCCCGACGGCAGCGAGGGCATGGTGTTCTGGGCGGATAAGATCCACAAAAACGGCTGCTACCGCTGGGCAAGTCCGGTGCATGAAACGCTCGCCTACACCGGCGGAGGCGCGGAACGCTTCGCAGACGCGGCCGGTGTGCAGCTCGACCATCACCCCGACGAGACGAAGTCGCGCGGGCAATACCTGCCGCTGCTGGAGCTGGCCGTGCGGGAGGACCCGCAGAACGACCGAAACTGCCACTACCTCGGGCGGGAGTATATGTTCCGCGGCGAGTGGCAGAAGGCCATTGAAACGCTCGCGCGGCACCTGACGCTGCCCTCCGCCGTCTGGGCGGACGAACGCTGCGCGTCGATGCGCTACATCGCCCGCTGCCTGCGTGCGCTTGAACAGGACGCCGAGGCGGAGCGCTGGCTGCACCGCGCCATTGCCGAGGCTCCGCACCTGCGCGAGCCGTACATGGACTATGCGCGGCTCCTCTACGCGCAGGAGCGCTGGTACGGGCTGGTCGATGCGCTGCGCGCCGCGCTCGCCATCACGGAACGCCCGCGCACCTACATCTGCGAGGCGGACGCATGGGGAAGCCTTCCCTACGACCTGCTCTCGCTTGCGTATGCCCATCTCGGCGACGCGGAAAACGCCGCCGACGCCTGCCGCAAGGCCGTCGAGCGCTCGCCGCAGGAGGAGCGGCTGCGGGAAAATCTTGCCCTCTTTGAGCAAATGCGCGAGCGGTGACGCTCGCGCATTTCTTCGTTCTGTCTATTCCGTCTTTTTGTCCGCCGCAGTCCCGCTGTTCGGGTACTGCTTGGAGGAGTAGGGATTTTTGTTCTCTCGCGGGGCGTCGCGGCGGCTGCCGCAGTCGCTCGCCCAGCCGATGACGAGCATCCACAGCAGGATTCCGCCGATCCACAGCGCGAGCGCGAGCCCCGCCCACCAGAGCGGCCAGCCGCGCCACCGGTGCAGCGCAAGCAGGAGCGCCGCAGGAAGCGCGCCCTCCCAATTCAGCAGCACATTGAGCAGCAGACAGAGGAAAACGCCGCCGCTGCGGCGGGTCCTACGCATGGCTCACGATCCTTTCCGATTTTTCTTTATTTTATCACACTTTTTCCCGCGCCGCAAGCGGCGGGCTTGCTTTTTCCCGCGCGGTATGATACATTGTATCCACTTTTGAAATTTGGGAGCATCTCGATGGAGCTTTGCGATTACTACCTCAAGTATATGAACGCGCTGTGCGAGGGTACGCTCGCCGCGCCCGAGGGCATCGCCCTCAGCGGCGAAACGCCCGAGGAGCGCGCGATGAGCCTTCAGGCCGCGCTGAAAAGCGTCAGCGTGCCGGGCTTTGTGCGCCGCTGCGCCCGCGCAGCGGGCGACGCGCTGCCGGACGGTCTGTTGGACCGCTTCAACGAGGAGGACTTCGCCCGCGCGCTCTTCGCGCGCATGGCGCTCGGCGGCGCGCAGCAGCCGGAGGAGCCGACCGCTCCCGCCGGGGAGGCGGACGAGCCGGTCCCCGACCCCGACGCGGGCAAGCACGCCTTTGAGGTGTTCTGCGACTGCCTGATGCTCGACGAAAACCTCATTGCCTACCTCATCGACATTCTGAAGGCGAACGACCGCGCGGGCTTCTACAAGCTCGCGCAGATCACGACGCACCTCGACCTCGACCCCGACGAATTTCTCTACTGGCTCGCCCACCGCGAGGACTACGCTGAGACGGACGAGGAGTGCGCCTGCGCCATCATCATGGACGCCTGCCTTGACCGCCTGCGTGCGGAGGGGCGGATGGATGTGGCGGCGGCGCTGCTCTCCGGCGACCGCATGACCTTCGACGCCGTGCGCTGCGAGGCGCCCGAGCTGCGCCAGCTTCCCGCGGCGACCTATGTGTGGTTTGAAAAAAACTACCTCGACCGCGACTATCCGCTGCGCTTCGTTCTCAGGTGCAACGGCGTGCAGTTCCCCAAAACGCTGAAAAAGGAGCCTTGATATGACAGCCGCTGACATTTACCGCACCCTCGGCGTGAGCGGGGAGGTCCTCGCCTACGGCGAAAAAATACTTGAAACGCTCCGCCCCCGCTTCGCGGAGATCGACGCGCGCGCGGAGATCAATCAGGCGAAGGTACTCGCCGCGATGCAGAAAAACCGCGTCAACGCCACGCACTTCGCCGCCTCGACCGGCTACGGCTACGACGACGAGGGGCGCGACAATTTAGAGCGCGTCTACGCCGACGCCTTCCACACCGAGGCCGCGCTCGTGCGGCCGCAGATCACCTGCGGCACCCACGCGCTCGCCGTCGCGCTGAGCGCGAACCTGCTCCCCGGCGACGAGCTGCTCGCCATCTCCGGCAAGCCCTACGATACGCTCGAGGAGGTCATCGGCATCCGTCCCTCGCCCTGTTCGCTTGCCGAATACGGCGTAAGCTACCGGCAGGTCGACCTGCTGGGCGACGGCAGCTTCGACCTCCCCGCCATCCGCGCGGCCATCTCGGAGAAGACAAAGCTCATCCACATTCAGCGCTCCAAGGGCTATCAGCCCCGCCCGACGCTCTCCGTCGCGCAGATCGGCGAGGCCATCGCCGTCTGCCGCGCGGTCAAGCCGGATGTGACGGTCATGGTCGATAACTGCTACGGCGAGTTCGTCGAGACCGTCGAACCGAGCGATGTCGGCGCGGATATGATCGTCGGCAGTCTCATCAAGAACCCCGGCGGCGGTCTTGCGCCCATCGGCGGCTACATCGCCGGAACGCAAAAATGCGTGGACCGCTGCGCCTACCGTCTCTCCGCGCCCGGACTTGGGCAGGAGGTCGGCGCGAACCTTGGGCTGATGCCCTCGCTCTATCAGGGCTTCTTCCTCGCGCCGAATGTTGTCTCCGGCGCGGTCAAGGGCGCGGTGTTCACCGCCGCCGTGTACGAATCCCTCGGCTTCCGCGTCGTTCCCGCCGCAAGCGAGGAGCGGCACGACATCATTCAATGCGTCGAGCTGAAGTCGCCGGAGGGGATGCTCGCCTTCTGCAAGGGCATCCAGTCCGCCGCACCCGTGGACAGCTATGTGGACCCCGTCCCCGGCGATATGCCCGGCTACGATTCGCAGGTCATCATGGCGGCGGGCGCGTT
>CAKTEZ010000032.1 GCA_934553255.1 uncultured Oscillospiraceae bacterium | reverse complement strand
GTCAACCCGCTCATCGAGATCGTGCTCTCCCTGCTGCTCGGAATGCTCGCGGGAGCGGCCCTCACGCGGCTCGAGGCCATGTTCCATTCCAACCGCAACCGTATGTCCATGACCATCGCGTTCGTGTTCCTCACGGTCGCGCTCGCGGCGTTGGAGTGGCGCATCGGCGAGGTCGTCATCGGCTTCTCGCCGCTGCTCGTGTGCATGATGCTCGGCACGGTGTTCTGCAACATCTGCCCGCTCTCCGAGGATCTGATGGACCGCGCGGACGACTGGTCCGCCCCCCTGTTGGCGGTATTCTTCGTCATCAGCGGCGCGGAGCTGCGGTTGGAGGTGTTCGGCGAGTTGACGATGGTACTCATCGGCGTCATCTACATCATCTTCCGCAGCATGGGCAAGTATCTCGGCGCGCACTTCTCCGCCAAGGCGGTCGGCTGCGATGAAAAGACGGTCAAATACCTCGGCATCACGCTGCTGCCGCAGGCGGGCGTGGCGCTGGGTATGTGCGTGAGCGCACAGGAGCTGGGCGCGGCGGACGGACTGCTGGTCCGCAACATTGTGCTCTTCTCCGTGCTGATCTATGAGCTGGTCGGCCCGCTGCTGACCAAGGAGGCGCTGACCGCCGCAGGCGAGATCACCGCCAAGCCCAAGGAGGTCTTGGAGCGCCGCGCCAAAGCGCTCGCCGAAGCGGAGCCGCGGGAATTTCTGGAGGAGCGCGAAGCCAGAAAGCAGAAAAAACAGGATTGAGAAAACGCACAGCCGCCGGACGGTTTGTCCGGCGGCTGTGCGTTTATTCGCTTATGCGCCCGCAAAGCGGAACACGACGCCCACAAGGGCGGAAATGCCGATGAACACGATGGGGTGCCAGTTCCTGGTGCATTTGACCCAGCGCGTCAGCGCGAGCAGCACGGCGGCAAGGACGATCCCCTGCCAAAAGACCGCGCTCTCCGCCAGCACAAAGGTCTCGCGTACCACGACAAGGCCCGCCGCCGTGATAAGCGCGGTGGAGGCGGGGCGCAGGCCGTAGAACGCACCGGCAACATATTTGCTGTCGTGGAACGCCTGCAGGAAGGCCGCGACAATAAGGATCACGAGGATGCTCGGCGTGATAAGGCCGATGGTCGCTGTCAACGCGCCCGGAATACCGCCGGTAATAAAGCCGACATAGGTCGCCATATTGACGCCGATGGGTCCCGGCGTAGACTCGGACACGGCGATCATGTCCGTAAGCTGCGCGCGGGTGAACCAACCGGTCTTGTCGGAAATGTCATACAGGAACGGGAGCGTCGCCATACCGCCGCCGACGGCAAACAGTCCGGTTTTGAAGAACTCCCAAAAAAGCTGGAAATAGAGCGTCATACCGCCTCACCGCCCTTCTTGCGTATGGTCTGCAGCACGATGCCGCCGGCCGCCGCGAACACGACGAACACCACGGGCGACCAGTCGGTGAGCAGCGACGCGAGCAGAATGATCGCATAGAGCGCAAGCGTCTTTTTATCGACGACGGATTTTTTCCACAGCTTTACCACCGCGTTGAAGATCAGCACGCACACGCACACGCGGATCCCCGCAAAGGCATTTTTGACCCATGCGACCTCGGCGAAGGTCGTGATGACGCCCGCAAGGAGCGAAATGATGACGAGCGAGGGGAATACGACGCCGAGTGTTGCCGCCACGCCGCCGAGGGTCCCCAGCACCTTGCGCCCCGCAAAGGTCGCGGTGTTCACCGCAATAACGCCCGGGGTGCATTGACCGATGGCGAACCAATCCGCCAGCTCCTCCTCCGTCGCCCAGCCCTTGTTCTCGACCACCTCGCGCTGCAAAATAGGCAGCATCGCATATCCGCCGCCGAAAGTCATCACACCGACCTTGGCGAAGGTGAAAAACAGTTCCCAAAGCATCTTTGCCATTGTGTCTCCTTTTTACTCCACATAGCCGTACAGCCCGCGCACGGACACCTCGCCCGTGCGGACGGTCTCGACCGTTCCGTCCTCATGCCGCACGATCAGGCCGAACTGGTCGTCCACATCCAGCGCCGTAACGCGCTCGCGCGTATCGCGCCAGAGAAGCTGCACCTCGCGTCCGAGGGTCAGGCAATCCCGCCGGTAGGCCGTGAGATAATCCGCCGTTGCCCCGCTCTGAAGTGCGGCGTAGAGCCGGTCCAGCTCCTCAACGAGCGCGGCGGCGAGCGCCGCGCGGCACACACGCTTTCCGGTCTCCAGAAAAATCGAAGTCGCCGTCTCCCGCAGCTCGGGCGGGAAGTCCTCGCGCGTGTTGCCGCAGTTGATGCCGATGCCGATCACGGCGTAGTCCAGCGCGCCCGTCTCCCCCTCCAGCGAAAGCTCGGTGAGCGTGCCGCTGAGTTTTTTCCCGTTCAGCACAAGGTCGTTCGTCCACTTGATCTGCGGCCGCACGCCGCAGGTCCGCTCGATGGCATCGCACGCCGCCACCGCGCCGAGCGCCGTGAGCGGCAGCAGCCGTTCGGGCGGCAGCTTTGGACGCAGGAGCGCCGAAAGGTACACGCCGCGGCCCGCACCGCTTGAAAAACTGCGTCCCCGCCGCCCGCGGCCCGCGGTCTGCTCGTCCGCCACCGCCACCGCGCCGTCCGGCGCGTTCTCCGCCGCGGCGCGCTTGAGAAAGCTGTTGGTGGAGTCCACGCGCTCGAAGCAGTACAGCGTCCTGCCGACGATCTGCGTCGGCCCAAGGCGGCGCAACACCTCGCGCTCGGTGAGCGCGTCGGGCGATGCCGTCAGCCGATAGCCCAGACCGGTCTGCGCCTCAATGGTATAGCCGTCGCGCCGCAGAGCGCTCACGCCCTTCCATACCGCCGCGCGGGAGATGCCGAGCTGCTCGGAGATCGCCTCGCCGGAGAGGAACTCCCCCTCCCGCGCGCTGAGAAAGGCAAATATTTTTTCTTTGCTCATCGCTTCGCCTCATTTCCGCGAATTTTCCATAGCCGAGAGCCGTTTTTCGGTTGACGAATGACCGCCTTCGACCGTATAATAGTTGGTTGATACGAGGGTATTGTACCACCTTCTCCCCCCTTTGTAAACCATCGTTCCCTCCCTACTTTACATTAGGAGCCGTTGCCGTGAGCTTTTCGACCTTACCGTTTCTGTTTTATTTTCTGCCCGCCTTTCTGGTGGTCTATTATATTGTCCCCGCGCGTTGGCGCAACGTCGTGCTTTCCGTCGGCAGCCTGTACTTCTACTGGCGCGGCGCGGGGACGGGCGGGCTGTTGGTGCTGCTCGCGCTGCTCTTCATCAACTTTGCCGCAGGGCGCTTTGTGGAGAATGCGCGCGGCGACACGCGGCGCGCATGGCTCATTCTCGCGTTGGCGTGCGACCTCGGAAGTCTCTTTTACTTCAAGTACATGGGTTGGTTTCTGGAAAACATGGATATACTGCTGGGGACGGACTTTTCCTTCTTCCGCGTCGCCCTGCCGCTGGGCGTGAGCTTTTATGTCTTTCAGAGCGTCGCCTACATCGTCGACATTTACCGCGGCGACGCCTCGGCGGAGCGCAGCATTTTTGACTACACCGCATTTCAGGCCATGTTCCCGCAGCTGACGATGGGACCCATTCTGCGCCTGCGCGATGTGGACACGGAGCTGCACGTCGCCCGCCGCTTCCGCCGCGCGACGGTGGAGGAGGGCTTCTCCCTCTTCGTGGTGGGGCTTGGCTGCAAGGTCATTCTCGCCGACCAGCTTGCAACTCTCTGGACCGCGCTGGAGCGCATCGGCTTCGCCTATCTCTCCACGCCGCTCGCATGGCTCGGCGCGGTGAGCTACAGTCTGCAGCTCTATTTCGACTTCGGCGGTTACTCGCTCATGGCGATGGGCCTTGGGCAGATGCTCGGCATTCCACTGCCGCGCAATTTCGATCTGCCGTACTGCTCGCGCTCTATTTCCGAGTTCTGGCGGCGCTGGCACATCACGCTCGGCACATGGTTCCGCGACTACCTCTACATTCCGCTCGGCGGCAGCCGGAACGGAAAGAGAAAGCTGTTTCTGAGCCTGCTCACCGTGTGGCTGCTGACCGGACTGTGGCACGGCGCGAGCTGGAATTTCGTTCTCTGGGGGCTGGTGCTGTTCGTCCTCATTGCTTTGGAAAAATTTGTTCTTGGCGGCTTTCTCTCGCGCCACCGCCTGCTCGCGCGGCTCTACTTTCTCTTCCTCATCCCGCAGACGTGGGTCATTTTCCGCATCACCGATCTCGGCGAGTTGGGGGCGTATTTCTCCCGCCTGTATCCCATGTTCAGCAGCGGCGAAAGCGTGTTCGCGGGCGACTTCATGCGCCAGCTCCAAAGCTACTGGTGGCTCCTTGCCCTCGGCATTCTGCTCGCCACGCCATGGCCGCGCCGCTTTTACGAGCGCTTCCGCGCCACACCGCTCGTTTGGCTGCCGCTGTTGGCGGTATTCTGGCTCTGCCTGTATCTCATTTCGACCGGCACGGGCGGCGCGTTCCTCTACGCCCGCTTCTGAAGCTTGCTGATAAGGAGGTTTTCTTAATGTCGCACTTTTCTCCCCTGCTGTGGCTCTGCTCGCTCAGCGCCGCGCTGCTCAATTCCTACACGGCGCTCGATCCCTCCGGCGTGTACGCGGATTATCTCGACCGTTTGGACGCCGACACGCCCGCCATTTCCGCTTTCTTTGCCGCCGCGCAGGAGGGCGTGTACCCTTGGACCCTTTCCGAAGACCGCGAGGATTCCTCCGGCCTGTCCTACACCGTCGAGCCGGACGCCTCCCCCGAGCCGGACGCCTCCCCCGAGCCGGACGCCGTTCCCGAGCCGGAGCCTCCGGCGGAACCGGAGGAGCCGGTCAGCCCGTTCACTACGGTGGACGCGAGCTACTTCGACGACGCGCTCTTCCTCGGCGACTCGCATACCGCGGGCTTCCACGACTATGCGGGGCTGCGTAACGCGACCTACTTCACCAAGAACGGTCTGACCGTCTGGGACGCGACGAAAAAGAGCTTTATCGAGCTGGACGGCAAAAAGGTCACGCTCGACGAGGCGCTTGGGTCGCAGACATTCGGCAAGGTCTACATCATGCTCGGCATCAACGAGCTTGGCTCCGGCAGCACGGAAAGCTGGTGTGAGCAGTACAAGGTCATCATTGACCTTGTGCGCGAAAAGCAGCCGGACGCGGTCATTTTTATCCAGTCCATGTTCCACACAACGCAGGAGAAGTCGGACAGTTCTTACTTCAAGAACGAGATCATAAACGAGCGCAACGCCGCCATCGCTCAGCTTGCGGACAACAAAAGCATCTTTTACCTCCCCGTTCACACGATATTCGACGATGAGAACGGTGCGCTCCGCGCCGATTACTCCGGCGACGGCGTCCACGTCCGCGCGCCGTACTACGTCGAATGGCGCGATTACCTTTTCCAGTTCGGCGTGGTGAAGGAAGCCTAAAAGGAAGCCCTCGGCCTATGGGCCGAGGGCTTCCTTTTTCCTTTGAATGATCAGAGCTTATTCCCAACGGTTCGCCTCGGGCGTACCGTTGACATGCTTGACGACCATGCCCGTCAGCGCAAAGAGCGCGATGACATTCGGCAGGACCATGAGCTGATTGAACATATCGCTCAGCTCCCACACGAGGTCGCTGGAGGTCAGCGTGCCGAGGAAGATGAACACCAGCGCGATGGCGGTGTAGATCGTCGTAGACTTCTGGCCGAACAGGTAGGCCATGTTGATCTTGCCGAAAAGGTTCCAGCCGAGAATGGTGGAGAAGGCGAAGAAGAACAGGCAGACCGCCACGAACATCGCGCCCGCCGTCTCGCCGAAGACCACGCCGAACGCGTTCTGGGCAAGGTTGGTCTTTTTCAGCACCGTACTCGCCGCCGCCGCGCCGCAGCCATGGAGCGGCCCGTCCTCGGTATAAAGGGTGGAGATGATAACGAGGGCGTTGAGCGTCAGGACCACAAAGGTGTCAATGAACACGCCGATCATGGCGACGACGCCCTGCTCATGCGGGTTTTTGACGTTTGCGAGCGCGTGGGCGTGGGGCGTGGAACCCATACCGGCCTCGTTGGAGAACAGGCCGCGCTTTGCGCCCTGCGAAAGAGCGATCTTCAGCGCCGCGCCGAAGCCGCCGCCGATGATGGCCTGCGGGGCAAAGGCATACCGGAAGATCATGCCGAAGGTCGCGGGAATGTACTTGATGCGGGCAACAAGGACGATCAAACCGCCGAGCAGGAACAGCGCCGCCATGATGGGTACGACCTTCTCGGTCACGGAGGCAAGACGCTGCACGCCGCCGAGGAAGATGAAGCCGCAGATGGCGACCAGAACCACACCGATGATCCGCGTCGGTACGCCGAAGGCGTTGGAGAAGGTCTCGCCGATGGAGTTGGACTGCACCATGCAGCCGAAGAAGCCGAGCGCGAAAATAATGGCGACGGCAAAGAAGCCCGCGAGGAACTTGCCAAAGCCGCCCTTGAACGCGGTGGTAATGTAATAGACGGGGCCGCCGAGAACGTTGCCGTCCTTATCGACCGTGCGCGTTTCCTGCGCGAGCGTCGCCTCGGCGTAGATGGTCGCCATGCCGAGGAAGGCGATGACCCACATCCAGAAGATCGCGCCGGGGCCGCCGGTCAGGATCGCGCCGGACGCGCCAACGATGTTGCCGGTGCCGACCTGCGCCGCGATGGCGGTAGCAAGCGCCTGGAACGAACTCATGCCGCTCTCCTGCTTGCCGCCGCGCAGACTGAGGTTGCCGAACACGCTGTTCCAGCCCTCCTTAAAGTGGCGGACCTGCACAAAGCGGGTTTTGATGGAGTACCACAGGCCAACCGCGATGAGCAGCGCGACCAGAACATAGTCGGACAGATAGCCGTTGACCCTTTGTACAATGGGGAGAAGTGCGTCGGACATGGGAAGTTTCCTCCTAAAAATATAGTACCCCGTTTCTTTCCTCTCGTTTTGCGGGCAAAACAAAAACAGGGCTGCCGCAGAAGCGACAGCCCCGACAATACTACTCCAATGAAAAACAACGCAGCAAAACCGCGCAAAGCGGTTTCCTGCCCTGTCTGCTTTGCCTGAGAGATTCCGCCCCGCGGGGGCCTTACACCTTCGGCACTCATTGCTGAGATTTTCCAGAGCCATCTCCACCCCCAGTCTCCGTTCGGATTCAAGGGGCTTCCACGAACAAGAACAGAATACCGCTCGTTTCGCCCCTTGTCAACATGGATTTTAACGGCGTCTGAATGTAGGGACCGAAAAAACGGCTAAAAACGGCCGTTTTCTTTTCCTTTTTTGGAAATTTCCCTTTTTTGCCAAATGTTTGCAGCCGTCTTCCTGTTTTCCGGCGCGGTATTTAAATTCTCTATTGAAAATCTAAATCGTTGAAATCCTTTCATCGATTTTTCCGATGGTCAACTCGTCGTAGCCCGTTTCCCCATCCGGCGCGCGGGCAAAGCGCACCTCCGGAAGCTCGGCAAGAACGATCTCCGCCGTGGTGTTCACCAGGCAGCCCGGGCGCAGATGTCCGCCAAACACGCTCAGGTCGCGGCGGGCAAAGCTTGCATGCAGATGGCTGCCGTTTTCGCTGACCGTTCCCATGAGCGAGACGATCTCCGCCTCCTCCGTGCCGCTCCGCACCTCCACGCCGCTTGCGTCGCGGACCTCCCAACGGTACACGCAGCCGACCGCAGAGAGCACAACGCCCGCGGCGATATGATGCGCGTCGGCATAGGCCTGAATGCTCTCGTACAGGTCGTCGCCGCGCTTGAGCCGAAAGCAATGGTACATGGCGTTTCTCCTTTACACCACCTGAAAGAGGTAGAATTTGAGGTAGTCCGTCTCCGGCACGTTCCAGAGGATCGGATGGTCGGGGGACTGCTGGCGCGCCTCGATCTGGCGCAGTTCCACGCCCGCGTCCAGCGCGGCGGCGCGCAGCATCCGCTCAAACAGCTCGCTCGGCATGAAGTGGCTGCATGAGGCGGTGGCGAAGTATCCGCCGCGCGGCAGCAGCCGCAGCGCGCGGAGATTGATGTCCTTATACCCGCGCTCGGCATTTTTCACCGTTTTGCGCGACTTGGTAAAGGCAGGCGGGTCCAGAATGATGAAGTCGTAGGGCTTGCCGCCCTTGCGCTCCAGTTCGCAGAGAAGGTCGAACACATCCGCCGTCACAAAGTCCATGCGTCCGGTGAGACCGTTGCGCTCGGCGTTCGCGCGCGCCATGTCGATGGCGCTTTGCGAAATGTCCACCGCTGTAACGCGCTCCGCGCCGCCCATGGCGGCGTTGAGCGCAAAGGAGCCGGTGTGGGTGAAGCAGTCCAGCACACGGCGGCCGCGGGCAAGACGCGCGACCGCAAGGCGGTTATACTTCTGGTCGAGAAAAAAGCCGGTCTTTTGTCCGTTCTCCACGTCGACGCTGTAATACACGCCGTTCTCGCAGATCTCCGTCACGGCGCTGCGCGGCGGCTCCTTCCCCGCGAGCGGAAACCAGCCCTTGTTCTGCTCCATGCCTTCCAATGCGCGAATGGAAACATCGTTGCGCTCGAAAATGCCGTCGATCCGCACGCCGTCCTCGGCGAGAACTTCGACGAGCAGCGGAAAGAGGATGTCCTTGCAGCGCTCCATGCCCACGGAGAGCGTCTGCGTGACGAGCAGGTTTTCAAAGCGGTCCACCGTCAGGCCCGGGAAGCCGTCCGCCTCGCCGAAGATAACGCGGCAGCACGAAATGTCCGCGCCCATCACCGCCTTACGGTAGTCCCATGCATAACGGATGCGCCGCCGCCAGAACGCCTCATCAAAGCGGTCGTTCGCGTTGCGGGAGAGCAGGCGGATGCGTATCTTGCTCTCCTGGGAGAAGAAGCCGCTGCCGAGATACTTGCCCTTTTCGCTCACCGCGTCCACGATCGCACCGTTCTCCACGCCCTCGGACGCGGAAACGACCTCCTGCGCGTAGACCCACGGGTGTCCGCCCTCGACCCAACGGGTCCCCTTGGCGGAAATAACGAAGCGGGGATAGGTGCGTTCAGCTTTCATGGCGTGACCTGCTTTCCTGAAATTTACCAAAACTATAGCACGGCGCAAGCAAAAAGGCAAGGCGCAAGGCCTTGCCCTTTCCGTATCCTCTTATCGGGGTCATTTGCACAGGCTTCGCAGCTCCTCGCAGAAGCTTCGCGCCGCCGTCTCCTCGCGCATCACGACGAGTACCGTATCGTCGCCGCAGACGCAGCCGATCATCGCGGGCATATCGTCCATCGCGTCGAACGCCGCGCCCGCTGCGCTGGCAAGTCCGGGCATCGTTTTGAGAACAACAAGATTCTGCGCGTAGTCCACGCTCAGGCTGCATTCGCGCAGAATGCGCTGCAGACGGTCGGTAAAGTCGTGGCCCGACGCACGCGCGGCGGCGGCGTAACGGTAGCGTCCGTTTCCGCAAGGCTCCTTATAGAGGTGGAGCTGCTTGATGTCGCGCGAGACCGTAGCCTGCGTACTGGGGATACCGCACGCGGAGAGCTTGTCAAGCAGCTCCTCCTGCGTTTCGATAGTATACTGAGCAATAAGCTCCAGAATTTTTTCCTGACGCTTGCTTTTCATGACCTACCCCCGTCAAACGGTATTTTCCCGTGTGGTGGGTTTATTATAGTCCCGCACCGCAGATTATGCAATGATGTATGCAAAAATAACCGCTCACTGGCACATTCGTCCGCTTTTTTTCGTTATTCATACAATCTTGCCACGCGGGAGGCAAGCGCCTCCGTCAGACCGCAGCCCTCGTTGTCGCCGACAAGGTTCGCAAGCATTTGCGAAGATAGCAGATCTCCCTCGCTGTCATAGCCGAAGAAGGTGACCTCATCGCAGGGCGCGGCGTCCACGCCCGTGACATCCACGAAGCACTGGTCCATGCAGCACGCGAGCAGCGGGCATTTCTTGCCGTGTACCAGGACCGGTGCATGGCAGGCGACCAGTCCTTCGTTCAGACCGTCGCCGTAGCCGACGCCGACGGTCGCCACCACGGCGTCCTTATCCAGGCGGAACTTGCCGAAGTAGGCGAGCGAATCGCCCGCATGGCGCTGCTTGACGCTGGTAATATAGCCGCGCCACGAGGCAACCTCCTGCACCGTGCCGGTGGGCTTGGTGGGGTGATCCATGTAAAGCCTGCGGCCGATACGCACCGCGTCCATGGCGTACTGCGGGAACAACTCCGCGCTCTCCGAGCCGCTGATATGGCACATCGGGACGGCAATGCCCGCCGCCTTGAGCTGCGCGGCGCCCTCCAACAGCTTCTTGTACTGCGCCTCGCAGACTTCGGCATTGCTCGGCCATGCGAAATGGGAGAACGCGCCCGTGACCTTGACCCATTCCTCCGCCGCCTTCAGCTCGCCGATCAGCGCCGACAGTTCCTCGCCCGGCTCTACGCCGATGCGGTGCAGTCCCGTTTCGATCTTGACCTGCACGCTCACGGTCTTGCTCTGCGTTTTGCAGATATCCGCAAGCTGCGGCACGATCCCAAGCTGACCAATGGACAGCGTCAGGTCGTACTGCACCGCGGCGGGAAGCTGGAACGGCAGCACGCCCGCCATGACGAGAATATCCTGCCGGATCCCCTCGCGGCGCAGCGCCGCTCCCTCGGAAATGTGCGCCACGGCAAAGCAGCCGATCTCCGGAAAGGCGCAGAGCGTCCGCGCCACGCCGAGCATACCCATGCCGTAGGCGTCGTCCTTGATGACGGGGATCAGTTTCGTCCCCGCGGGCAGCTCGCGCAGAATGGTACGCACGTTTTCGCGCAGCTTCACGGTATCCACCAGCAGGTAGGAGTTGTTCATCACGCCATTCTTTGTATTCATATTCATTTCCTCACTTCCCGCGCCGCCGGAGCCGCGCGCATTTGTTCTTTGCGGTTTTTCATTTATATTCCGTTTTGTGCGTGCTATTTGCATAATCATAAGCGATTTTGCCGTATTGTATCTCTTTTTATTCCGTATTGCAACCCCCTTCCTCGCTCTTTGTCGCCTTGCATAAATTTTACATCTTCCTCCTTGTTAAATTTGTATTTTTTCATTGCTTTGCCCGTGTGATTATTCCTGCGCGTTTTTCCGCTTTTTCCCTTGCTTTTTGGGGCAAGCTATGGTATTATATCAATCTGTGAATACAGCGCGTCATGCGTTCATCAAGTTATGGGAGGTTTCCTGTTATGGAACTGTTTATCACCATTCTTCAGCTCATCTGCGGTCTGATCGTCACCGGCATCGTCCTCTTCCAGAGCGGCAAGTCCGCCGGTCTGAGCGGCGCCATCGGCGGTGTGGCCGACTCCTTTATGTCCAAGAATAAGGCCAAGAGCATGGATGCTAAGCTTGCCCGCGCGACCAAATGGGTCGGCGCCGCGTTCATCCTTCTGACGCTCGTTCTCAATATGCTGTAATTTTTTCCGCAAATTCGACAAAGAGTTATCAAAAAGGTACGCCAAAGCGTTTGCCTTGGCGTACCTTTTTGATGTTTTCACGGGATCGGCTTCCCCTCATTGGGCCGGATATAAAGCTGTCCCATCTCCGGCACGATGCCCTTTCGTGCAAAAAGCTCCTCAAGCGTGACAAAGCGGTATCCCTGCTCCGCGAGAGCGTCTATGGCGCGCAGGGCGCCCTCTACACTTGTGGAATACGGGTCGTGAAGGAGAATAATATCCCCGTCCCGTGCATGGTCAATGATGTCCTGCGCCACCGCGTCGGCGTCCAGCCTGCGCCAGTCCTCCGTATCCAGCGACCAGTAGACCATCGGCACGCGGACCGCCTGCGCGGTATCTGCCGCAAGAAAGCCCCACGGCGGCCGCAGCCAGTAGCTGCCGTCCCCCAGCAGGGCGCGCAGCGTCTCATCCGTCTTCTCGATCTCCCTCACACGCTCGGCGCTGTCTCCGCGGCTGAGGTCCATGTGGGTGTAGGTGTGGTTGCCGATCTGATGCCCCTCGGCCTGCATACGGCGCACCGTATCCTCCATCGTACCGATCTGCTCGCCGATAAGGAAAAAGGTCGCCTTGGCGCCCCGTTCGGCAAGCCCGTCGAGCAGGCGCTCGGTCGTCACCGGCCACGGTCCGTCGTCGAAGGTCAGGGCGATGTACTTCTCCGCGCCTTGTCCGGCGGCGGCCGCACCCGTCTGCACCGCGTCCGGCGCTTGCTCCTGCCTCGGCACAAGCAGCAGCGCCAACAGCGGCAGCGCCAACAGACACGCCAGCGAGCGGATGCTGCGCTCCGTCCACCAAACGCGAAGCTCTCGCCGTGCGCGCCCCGCGCTTCCGCCGCGCAGGACGCGCCGTCCGCCCGTCGTCCTTTTCGCCGCGGTCCTCTTTCCCTTCACTACATCGCCCCCTCTCCCGTCAGCGTATGACGGAGCCGCGGGCAATATGCCCTCTCACGCAAGTAAAAAGCCCTTTTGTATGGCTTCGCGATCTGCCATACAAAAGGGCTTTTTTCATTTGGTCGGGTTGCTTAGACCAACTCGATGATAGCGGTCTCAGCAGCGTCGCCGCGGCGAACGCCGGTGCGGACGATGCGGGTATAACCGCCGTTGCGCTCCGCATAGGCGGGGGCCAGCTCCTTGAAGGTCTTCTTGCAGACGTCTTCGCGGGTGATGAACGCCATTGCCTGACGGTAGGCGGCCAGATCGCCCTTCTTGCCGAGGGTGATCATCTTCTCGGCGAGGGGCTTGATCTCCTTGGCGCGGGTGACGGTGGTTTCCATCTTGCCGTTGTCAAGAAGGTCGGTGACCTGCTGACGGAGCATCGCCATACGCTGATCGGTGGTCTTACCGAGCTTACGAGTTCCGGGCATGTTGGTTTTCCTCCTTGTAAGGATAAGTTAGCGGGATCGGCGTCCGCGGCATCGCCGCAGACGTGGTTCCCCTGTCAGTTGTTGTCGTCGCTGGCGAGGGACAGGCCCATCATAGCCAGCTTGTTGATGACTTCCTCGAGGCTCTTGCGGCCCAGATTGCGGACCTTCATCATATCGTCCTCGGTCTTGGAGATCAAGTCCTCGACGGTGTTGATGTTGGCGCGCTTGAGGCAGTTGAAGCTGCGAACGGAGAGGTCAAGCTCCTCGATGGTCAGCTCCAGCACCTTGTCGCGCTGGGTCTCGGCCTTTTCGACGACGGTGGACTTGCCGCCCATGGCGTCGGACAGGTCGGTGAAGAGAGCGAAGTGATCGCAGAGGATCTTTGCGCCGAGGGACACCGCATCGCGGGACGAAATGGTGCCGTCGGTCCAGACCTCAAGCGTCAGCTTGTCGAAGTCGGTCATGTTGCCCACACGGGTGTTTTCCACGGTGTAGTTGACCTTGTACACGGGGGTGTAGATCGAATCGACCGGAATGAGACCGATCGTCGTCTGCGCCGGCTTGTTGCGGTCAGCCGGAACATAACCGCGGCCGTGGCTGAGCGTCAGCTCCATGTTGAGCGTCGCTCCTGCGTCGAGTGTGGCGATGTGCAGGTCAGGGTTGAGGACCTCGACCTCGCTGTCGCACTTGATGTCGCCGGCCTTGACCTCGCAGGGACCGGTCGCCTCGATAAAGGCCGTCTTGATCCCCTCTGCATTGTGCAGCTTCGTGATAAGGCTCTTGACATTCAGGACGATCTCCGTCACGTCTTCCTTGACGCCGGGAATGGTGGAGAACTCATGCTGGACACCGGCGATCTTGATAGAGGTCGCGGCGGTGCCGGGCAGTGAAGAGAGCATGATGCGGCGCAGGGCGTTGCCCAGCGTGATGCCGTAGCCGCGCTCCAGCGGCTCAACGACATACTTGCCGTAAGAGCTGTTCGCGGAATCCTCGATACACTCGATCTGGGGCTTTTCAATTTCAATCATGCGGTTACCCTCCTTCTTCTTCTCATTGCGGTCATACATTGCTGTATGCCGCCGCCAGTTCCTATCATTATTGAGGGTATCCTCCGATTACTTGGAGTACAACTCAACGATGAGGTGTTCCTCAACGGGAACATCGATCTCCTCGCGGACGGGCAGGCGGGTAATGGTACCCTTGAGGGCATTCTTCTCGCGCTCCATCCAAACGGGCTGCAGGAACACAGGGGCGTCCTGACCGAGTAGACGCTTGAAGCACTCGGCAGAGCGGCTGCTCTCCGCGACCTCGATAACGTCACCGGCCTTGACGAGATAGGACGGGATATTGACCTTCTTGCCGTTCACGGTGAAGTGGGCGTGGCTGACGAGCTGACGGGCCTGACGGCGGGTCATCGCAAAACCCATGCGATAAACAACGTTGTCCAGACGGCGCTCGACCGTGATGAGCAGGTTGTCGCCGGTCTTGCCGGGCGCGGCAGCGGCGGCTTCATAGTAATCGTGGAACTGCTTTTCCAGAATGCCGTAGATGAACTTGACCTTCTGCTTCTCGGCAAGCTGGACGCCGTATTCACTCTTCTTCTTTCTCATCTGGCTGCCGGGGTTGCGGTTGGTGGTCTTCTTCGCATAGCCCATCACAGCAGGAGAAATGCCCAAAGCCTTGCAGCGCTTGGCGATCGGCTGCATATTCTTTGCCATATTGCTTGTTACCTCCTCTTCTGATTAAACGCGACGGCGCTTCGGGGGACGGCAGCCATTGTGAGGAATGGGCGTGACGTCCTTGATCATGGTGACCTCAAGACCGACGGCCTGCAGGGCGCGGATGGCCGCTTCACGACCCTGACCGGGACCCTTGACAAAAACCTCAACGGTCTTCAGACCATGCTCCATCGCGGCGGTAGCGGCCGTTTCGGCGGCGCTCTGCGCGGCGAAGGGAGTGGACTTCTTGCTGCCGCGGAAACCGAGACCGCCAGAGGAAGCCCAGGAAAGGGCGTTGCCCTGAGAGTCGGTCACCGTGACCATGGTGTTGTTGAAGGAAGAACGAATGTG
>CAKTEZ010000031.1 GCA_934553255.1 uncultured Oscillospiraceae bacterium | reverse complement strand
CGCCGTTAGCTCAGCTGGATAGAGCGTCTGGCTACGGACCAGAAGGCCGGGGGTTCGAATCCCTCACGGCGTGCCACCCCCTGAAATCGTAAGATTTTAGGGGGATTTTTCTTTTCCTGTTTGCCGCGAAAGGAGGCAGCACCATGTCCGACTACCGCGCCGACGCGCCGCAGCTTTTGCTCGACTTTCTCAGCTACCACGAGACCATCAAGGCGCACTCGCGCAAGACCGTGGACGAATACTACCTCGACCTGCGGAATTTCTTCCGCTATCTGGTCCGGCAGCGCGACCCAAGCCTGCGGGACAAGGAGCTGGACGAGATCGACATTCGGCAGGTGGACCTTGCCTTCGTCCGCTCCGTTACGCTCACGGACATCTACGGCTACCTGACCTTTCTCAGCCGCGACCGCGTCCGCAACCGGAACAGCCGCGCCGCGGAGTACGGTCTCAACGCCCGCTCGCGCGCGCGGAAGATCGCCACGCTCCGCTCGTTCTACAGCTACCTGACGAACAAGGCGCACCTGCTTGATGTCAATCCCTGCAAGGATCTCGACTCGCCCAAGCTCAAAAAGACCTTGCCGAAGTACCTCACGCTCGACGAGGCGGGCCGCCTGCTCGACGGTGTGAGCGGCAAAAACCGCGAGCGCGACTACTGCATCCTGACCCTCTTTCTCAACTGCGGCCTGCGTATCTCCGAGCTGTGCGCGCTGAATTTGCAGGACATTCAGGACGATGCGCTGCGCGTTCTCGGCAAGGGCAACAAGGTCCGCATCGTCTACCTCAACGACGCCTGCAAGAGCGCGCTGGATGCCTACCGCGCCGTGCGCCGCCCCGTCGGCGGACGCGACAAAAACGCGCTGTTCCTCTCCGCCCGCGACGAACGCATCAGCCGCTCCAGCGTCCACGCGCTGGTGAAAAAGCATCTCGCCGAGGCGGGGCTGGACGCTACGGAGTACTCCACGCACAAGCTGCGCCACACGGCGGCGACGCTCATGCTGCAAAACGGCGTGGATGTGAAGGCCGTGCAGGAGGTTCTCGGTCACGAGCATCTCAACACCACCGAGATCTACACGCACATCGACAACGAGGCGCTGCGCGTCGCCGCGCGCGCGAACCCGCTCGGACGGCGCAAGGCGCCGAAATGACATCCGGAAGCCGCAGAGTGTCCCGCTCTGCGGCTTTTTTGGAGAAAAATGGACAAAATGAAACAAAAATCGCGATGGAGAGAAGGAAAAATTAGGGAAAAGTGACTTGTTTTTGCCGCGAAGCTGTGCTATCATGACCCCATCATGGACCAATGGGCGCGCGCCCATTGGTTTCCCCGCGGGAGCGGGGAAACCAACTATCTTAAATTCGTAGGAGGAAAGGGAATATGAGGAAATTTTTGAGTATTTTCCTCGCGCTGGCAATGACGCTCAGCCTTCTGCCGACGTTCGCAATGGCGGCGGAGAGCGAGGTCGAACCAAGCGGTAATGTTGCCGCGGTTTATGAAGTCGGCAGCGACACAGATTTACAGGCTGTGATCGACAGCGTGGAAAACGGTACGACGATCAGGTTATTGGACAATCTGACGTTGACTAATCAACTCGCAATAGGGTCGGCTGGTGATGAGAAAAGGATACTTACCCTTGATTTGAATGGCCACAATATCTCTAGAGATAATCGCGTCATGATGGTGCAGAACGCAGACCTAACGGTGACTGGTCAGGGTAAGATTTATGAGACGGCACCATATTATGGTGCGATTACAATCAAAGGCTCCAATGACGAAACTGCGGAGAATTATACGGTGGTAACCGTAGGCCCTGATGTAGAGCTTGCGGCGTGGTCGGCAATTTTTGTGACGCCGTATGCTTCGTCGGGTGCGCCCTATGCGTATGGCGTGGCCGTAAATGTCAATGGCGCAAAACTGACTGGCAAAAATGATACGGCTGGCAATGGCGGTTGTGCGATTTATGTTAATGGACAGATTTCTCATGCGGTCAATGCACCAAAGTTTGTCCTAAATAATGTAACACAGATATCGGAAGGCGGCGCTGGTATGTATCTTGCCGGGTATGCGGATACAACTATTACTGGCGGCTCAATTACTGGACCGCAGACTGCTATTGAAATTCGTGCGGGTAGGTTGACAATTAACGGAGGAACTTACACGGCGACAAACTCTGATTATCAGTATACGCCGAATGGAAACGGAGCCACAACAGTGGGTGCGGCGCTTGCGATTATGCAACACACTACAAAGAAAGATATCGATGTTACGATTAAGAATGGCACATTTATTGGCGCAGCGGCTGTTGCAGAGAAGAATGTTCAGCAGAACGACCCAGACCCGCAGGTAACAATGTCGATTGAGAATGGTACATTTAGCGGCCGAATCGATGTAGATGATGCGACAGCATTTATCTCTGGCGGCACATTTACCGCTGACCCCAGCGAGTATGTCGCAGAGGACCATAGCGTAGTCAAGAATGCCGACAACACCTACACCGTCGTGGGCGCGATGACCAAGGTGGACGCACAGGCTCCCACTTGCACCGCGGATGGCAATACCGAATACTGGACGGCGGGCGGAAACAAGTACACCCGCAACGAAGGCGGCGTGTATACGCTGGCAGGTGATGTGACGCTTGCCAAGTTGCCCCACAGCTTGACTAAGACGGACGCCAAGGCAGCGACCTACACGGAGAACGGAAACAACGAGTATTATACCTGCTCTGTCTGCCACAAGGTCTTTAAGGACGCTGGGGGGCAGACGGAAACTACTGTAGAGGATGAGACGCTTGCCAAGCTGACGCCGAGCAGCGATAGCGGCTCCTCCTCCGGCAGCACGACCACCAAGACGGAGACCACCACGAACCCCGACGGCTCCACCACCAAGACGGAGACCAAGGCCGACGGCACGACGGTTGAGACCACCACGGGTAAGGACGGTACGACCACCAAGACCGAGAGCAAGACGGAGACCAAGTCCGACGGCAGCAAGGTCGAGACCAAGACCGAGACCGTGACCGCCAAGGACGGCAGCAAGACCGAGAGCAAGACGGAAACGACCACCGCCGCCGACGGCTCCAAGACGGAAACCAAGTCCGAGACCAAGACGGCTGCGGACGGCACGAAGACGGAGACCGAGAGCAAGACCGAGACCAAGGCCGACGGTACGACGACCGGCACGGAGACCAAGAAGACCACCGATGTCAACGGCTCCACCGGTACGACCACCACGACCACCAAGAACGGCAATACCAAGACGGAGGCCGAGGCCAAGATCAGCGAAAAGGCGGCCGAGGAGGCCAAGAAGAACGACGCTCCCGTTACGGCTCCCGTTGAGGTCAAGGCGGGCGAGAGCCCTGACTCCGCCCCGACCGTGAAGATCGAGCTGCCTGAGAACGCGGGAAAGACCAAGGTCGAAATTCCGGTCAGCAATGTCAACTCCGGCACGGTCGCGGTCATCGTCAACGAAGACGGCACCGAGGAGATCGTCAAGAACGCCATCGTCACCGAGAACGGCGTGGTCCTCGGCGTGGAGGGCAACACCACGGTGAAGATCATCGACAACTCCAAGGACTTCATTGACACCAGAAATCATTGGAGCCGCGACGAGGTCAACTTCGTGGCCGCGCGTGAGCTGTTCAACGGCGTCGGCAACAACCTGTTCGGCGTTTCCGGCGACATGACCCGCGGCATGGTGAACACCGTGCTGGCGAGACTTGCGGGCGAGGACACCAACAGCGGCGCGAACTGGTACGACAAGGGGACCGAGTGGGCCAAGAAGAACGGCATCACGGACGGCACGAACCCGACCGCGAATGTCACCCGCGAGCAGCTGGCGGCGATGCTCTACCGCTTCGCCGGTTCTCCCGCTGTCAGCGGTGAGCTGAGCTTCGCGGATGCGGACCAGATCAGCGGCTACGCGAAGGATGCGCTGCTCTGGGCGGTCCAGAACGGCATCCTCAACGGCACCGGCAACAACCTTGTCGCGCCGAAGAACTCTGCCGAGCGCGCGCAGGTCGCGGCTATGATGGCGCGTTACCTCAAGAATGTGGGCTAAAACCGAATACGGCAGCTGCTGAAAACAATAAAAGGGAACTGCTTCTCGGCGGGAGAAGCAGTTCCCTTTTTCGGATTTGGTGAAAATGCCGATTTCTTTTTGTCGATTAAGGTGCTATACTGCACACATCAAGGCTTCCGAAAGGGACACATACCATGACCGTTATGGACCGCAATGCCGAATACCGCTGCTTTTGCTTTACCTATTATATGGGTAAGGCTTATTTCGGTTTGGCTGAAAGCAATCGCGTGTAAAAACGGTATTCTGTCGAAATGACCGTAGATGCATGACGAACCGCAGCCGGACCGGTTGCGGTTTTTTCATAGCTTAAGGAGGAATTTTACCATGATCGTCGTACTCAAGCACGATCCGAATCCCGAGCAGCTGCAAAGCCTGATCTCGTGGCTGCAGGAAAAGGGCATCACCATTCATACCAGCATCGGCGAGAGGAATAGTATCCTCGGCCTCGTGGGCGATACCTCGAAGTTGGACGCCGATCTTATCTCCGCGTTGGACATCGTCGAGGACGTCAAGCGCGTGCAGGAGCCGTATAAGAACGCCAACCGCAAGTTCCACCCTGAGGATACCGTCGTCAAGGTCGGCAATACGCAAATCGGCGGCGGAAACCTTACGCTCATGGCGGGTCCCTGCTCGGTAGAGTCCGAGGAGCAGGTGGTCGCCATCGCCGAGGCGGTCAAAGCCAGCGGCGCGACGATGCTGCGCGGCGGCGCGTTCAAGCCCCGCACCTCACCCTACTCCTTCCAAGGGCTTGGCGAGGTCGGCCTGCGCTACCTTGAGGTCGCCAAGGAGGAGACGGGACTTCCCATCGTCACCGAGCTGATGGATCTCAGCCAGCTGCCGCTTTTCAAGAATGTGGATGTCATTCAGATCGGCGCGCGGAATATGCAGAACTTCGACCTTCTCAAGGCGGTCGGCCGTCAGGAGAAGCCCGTGATGATCAAACGCGGTATGTCTGCGACCTACGAGGAGTGGCTGATGAGCGCGGAGTATGTCATGGCCGGCGGAAACGAGAACGTGATCCTCTGCGAGCGCGGCGTACGCACCTTTGAGAGCTACACCCGCAATACGCTCGACCTCGCCGCGATCCCCGTGCTGCGTAAGCTGACGCATCTGCCCATCATCGTCGACCCCAGTCACGCCACCGGCAAAAGCTGGCTCGTCGACCCGCTCGCGATGGGCGCGGTGGCGACCGGCTGCGACGGCCTGCTCATCGAGGTCCACAACGACCCCGCGCACGCGCTGTGCGACGGTCCGCAGTCCTTGAGGCCCGAGCAGTTCGACGCGTTGGCGGGCAAGCTGCTGAAGCTGAAGGAATTTGTCAAGTCGGTGGAGGCGTAAGGATATGACGGTCGGCATTGTCGGCCTCGGCCTTATCGGAGGGTCGATGGCCAAGAGCATCAAGGCGCGCACCGCGCACACCGTGTTCGGCTGCGATCTCGATCCGGAAACGATGATGATGGCGCGTATGTGCGGCGCCATCGACGCGCCGCTGACGACGGAAAATCTGAAGGAATGCGACCTCGTTCTGGTCGCCATTCGTCCCGCCGCCGCGGTCAAATGGGTGAAGGAACACGCGGCGCTCCTCCGCGCGGACGCGATCCTTGTGGACCTGTGCGGCGTGAAGCGCACGGTGGTGCGCGAGCTTGCGCCCATTGCCGAGGAGCATGGCTTTGCCTATGTCGGCGGGCATCCGATGGCGGGACGCGAGCGCGGCGGCTTTACCGCCGCGACGGACAGCCTGTATGCGGGGGCGTCCATGATCCTCACGCCGGACAGACGCACGGATATGCAGCTGCTCGAAACGCTCAAGGCATTCTTCCTCGATGTCGGCTTTGCGAGCCTGACCTTCTCCGACCCCGAGGAGCATGACCGCATCATTGCCTTCACCTCGCAGCTGGCGCATATCGTCTCGAGCGCCTATGTCAAGTCGCCCGAGGCGCAGAGACGCCGCGGCTTCTCCGCCGGAAGCTTTCAGGACATGACGCGTGTGGCGCGGTTGGACGAGGATATGTGGACGGAGCTGTTTCTGGACGACGCGGACTATCTGACCGACGAACTGGAGATCCTCATCGGACATTTGCAGGAGTATGCCGACGCGCTGAAAACGAGGGACGCCGAGCGCCTGCGCGCGCTGCTGCGCGACGGCCGCGAGAAAAAGGCCGCCGCGGGCGGCAATTAAAAGGAAGGCAAAATCACAGGGAGGGAGACGCCATGTCCTCTGTTCAGACCATTGAAGTCCATACCGCGCCGTCCTACGAGGTCGCTATCGGCGCGGGACTGCTGAAAACGAGCGGCGCGCGGCTGAAGACGGTGTTGGGAGACTGCCGCATTGCGGTCGTCGCCGACAGCAACGTGGCGCCGCTCTACCTTGAGACGGTGTGCGCGAGCCTGCGCGATGCGGGCTTTGCCGTCTGCTCCTATGTGTTTCCCGCGGGGGAGGCGCATAAGAATTTCATGACGCTCTCCGCCATTCTGGAGTTTTTCGCCGAAGCCCAGCTTACGCGCACAGACTGCGTGGCGGCGCTTGGCGGCGGCGTGACCGGAGACATGGCGGGCTTTGCCGCCGCCTCGTATCTGCGCGGCATTCGCTATGTGCAGCTGCCGACCACGCTGCTCTCCGCCGTGGATTCCTCCGTCGGCGGCAAGACCGCGATCGATCTTGCGGCGGGGAAGAACCTTGCGGGCGCTTTCCTGCAGCCCGTCGCCGTGCTGTGCGATACGGACTGCCTGAAGTCTCTGCCTGCCGCCGTTTTTGCCGACGGCGCGGCGGAGGCTATCAAGACCGGCGTGCTGAGCGACGAGACGCTGTTCTCCCTCTTTGAGGACGGCACGCTCACGAGCGCGCCTGCCGAGGTCATCGCCCGCTGCGTCCGCTACAAGGCGGGAGTGGTCGAGCGCGACGAGAAGGAGCAGGGCGAGCGGCGCAAGCTGAACCTCGGCCACACCGTCGGCCACGCCATTGAAAAGTGCAGCGGCTACGCCATCCCGCACGGCCACGCGGTGGCGGCGGGGCTTGCCATCATGGCGCGCGCCTCCGAACGGCTCGGTTGGGCGGAGGCGGGAGCATCCGCGCGCATTACGGCGTGCCTGAAAAGGAACGGACTGCCGACCGACACGGACTATTCCGCCGAGGCGCTGGCGGCGGCTGCGCTCGCAGACAAGAAGCGCAGCGGAGAGAGCATCACCGTCGTCGTACCCAAGACCATCGGCGGCTGCGAGCTGAAGAAAATACCGGTGACGGAGCTGCTGCCCGTCATCGCCGCCGGACGGGAGGAGTGAGCATGGATGTTCGCATATACCCGCGCGGCCTTGCGGGCGCGGTCACGCCGCCGCCGAGCAAGTCGATGGCGCACCGCGCGCTGCTCGCCGCCGCGCTCGCGGACGGCGTGAGCGTGATCGGGAACGTTGCGCTCTCGCAGGACATGGAGGCGACGCTGCGCGGCATGACGGCGCTCGGTGCGGCATGGGAACAGACGGACGAGGGTACGCTCCGCGTGAGCGGAACGGGCGGCGCGCGAAAGTCCTTTGCGGAGCTTCCCCGCTTCGACTGCGGAGAGTCCGGCTCGACGCTGCGCTTTCTCATTCCCGTTGCGCTCGCCGTCGCGGGCGGCGGCGTGTTCATCGGACGCGGACGGCTGATGGAACGCCCACAGAAGCCGTATTTCGACCTTTTTGACGAAAAGGGTATTTCCTACGAGCGGACCGCCGGCGCACTCACCGTGCGCGGGACGCTGACGCCGGGGGAGTACCGGCTGGCGGGCAATGTATCGAGCCAGTTTTTCACGGGGCTGCTCTTTGCGCTGCCGCTGCTCGGCGGCGGCTCGACGCTGACGCCGACGACGAGGCTGGAGAGCCGCGGCTATGTCGCCATGACGCGCGAGGTGCTTGCGCGGGCGGGCGTGACGGTGACGGGAGAGGAGCGCTTTGCCGTTTCCCCGTCAGCCTACCGTCCGTTTGATCTGAAGGTGGAGGCGGACTGGTCGCAGGCGGGCTTTTGGTACGCCGCGCGTTTCCTCGGAAACGGCGTGGAGGTGTGCGGGCTGAACGAAGGCTCCGCACAGGGCGACCGCGTTATAAAAGACCTGTTTGAGCGGTTTTCGGCGGCGGGAGAGCAGAGTGTGGACATGTCCGACTGCCCCGACCTGCTGCCGCCGCTGGCGGTGATGGCGGCGCGTCGGAACGGCACGACGCATTTTGTCAACGCTGCGCGGCTTCGCATGAAGGAAAGCGACCGCCTGACGACGACCGCCGCGCTGCTGCGCGCGCTCGGCGTTCCGGCGGAGGAAAGCGCCGACCGCCTGACGGTCTGCGGCGTACCCGCTTTTTCCGGCGGTACGGTAGACGGCGCGAACGACCACCGCATCGTCATGGCGGCGGCGGTCGCCGCGGCGGCGGGGACCGCTCCCGTCACCGTTACGGGCGCGGAGGCGGTGCGGAAATCCTATCCCTCGTTCTGGGAGGAGTATAAACGACTGGGAGGTAGCTTCGATGTCCTCTGAATTCGGAAAAGCTCTGCGTGTCGGCGTGTTCGGAGAGTCCCACGGGACTGCCGTCGGCGTGACCGTCGATGGGCTGCCCGCGGGCGAGCGCATCGACCTTGCGGAGCTGCAGGCGTTTCTTGACCGCCGCAGACCGGGGAAGGACGCGCTTTCGACCGCGCGGAGGGAGAGCGATGCGCCGCAGTTCCTTTCGGGACTGCGTGACGGCGCGACCTGCGGCACGCCGCTGTGCGCGGTCATTTATAACAGCGACCGGCACTCCGCGGACTACGCGGAGCTTGCCGATAAGCCGCGCCCCTCGCACGCGGACTATACCGCATGGGTGAAGTGGGGTGGACAGGCGGATATGCGCGGCGGCGGACACTTTTCCGGCCGTCTGACCGCGCCGCTTTGCATTGCGGGCGGCATCGCCAAGCAGATCCTGGCGCGGCGCGGTATATTTGTCGGCGCGCACCTTGCCGCCGTGGGAACGGAGGACGACGAAGCTTTTCCGCTGTATCCGACGGCGGAGTTGTTCCGCGCGGTGGCGGCGAAGCCGTTTCCGACCATATCCGACGCGGCGGGCGAGCGGATGCAGCGCCTTATTCTGGAGGCGCGCGAGGCGCGGGACTCCGTCGGCGGCATCGTCGAATGCGCTGCCGTCGGGCTTCCCGCGGGGCTTGGCGCGCCGATGTTCGACGGAATGGAGAACCGCCTTGCCGCGGCGCTGTTCGGCATTCCCGCCGTCAAGGGCGTGGAGTTCGGACTGGGCTTCGGCTCCTCGCGGCTGCGCGGCAGCGAGAATAACGACGCGCTCCGCGCGGAGCGCGGACGCATCGTCACCGAGACGAACCGCGCGGGCGGTATTCTCGGCGGCATCACCAACGGTATGCCGCTCACGCTGCGCGTCGGCATCAAGCCGACGCCGTCCATCGGACAAACGCAGCGGACGGTATCCCTTTCCCAAATGGAAAACGCGGAGCTGACCGTTCGGGGGCGTCACGATCCCTGCATCGCGCATCGCGCCGTACCCGTCGTTGAGGCGGTAACGGCCTGCGTACTTTTAGATCTGCTGTTGGAGGAGCATTATGGAACTTTCTGAAATTCGAACCCGCATCGACGCTGTGGACGATCAGCTTTTAACGCTTTTTCTGGAACGCATGGAGTTGGCGGAGGAGGTCGCTGCCTATAAAAACGAGCATCATCTGCCCATTTTGAACAAGCAGCGTGAGCGCGAGATCCTCGCCAGGGTCGCCGCGCAGGCGGGCGACAAGGAGCGGTACGCCTATCACCTTTATTCCACGCTCTTCGAGCTGGCGCGCTCGCGTCAGGCGGAGCTGGTGGACCTGCCGACCGGAGTGGAAGAGCGGGTGGCGCGATCCCTTGCTGCGGGCGGGGCTGTCTTCCCGCAGACGGGACGGATCGCCTGTCAGGGCGTGGAGGGCGCGAACTCGCAGGTCGCGTGCGACCGCCTGCTCCCACGCGGCAGTATTCTGTATGTCAAGACCTTTGACGCGGTGGTGTCTGCGGTGGAGTCGGGACTGTGCAGGTTCGGTGTGCTGCCCATCGAGAACAGCTCCAACGGTTCGGTGCGCGCGGTCTACTCGCTGCTTCGCCAACACAGCCTCTCCGTGGTGCGCTCCACAAGACTGTGCATCCGTCATGAGCTTTTGGCTATGCCGGGCGTAAAGTTAGAGGACGTTACCGAGATCTACTCCCATCAGCAGGCGATCGGTCAGTGCAGCAGATTTCTGGACGGACTTTCCGGCGTGCGCGTGATCCCGTGCGGCAACACGGCAGAGGCGGCAAAGATGGTCGCCGAGAGCGGGAGCCGCCACGCGGCCGCCATTTCCTCGCATCCCTGCGCCGCGCTCTACGGCCTTGCGTGTGTGAGCGACAGGATACAGGACAGTGAGAACAACTACACGCGCTTCTTCTGCGTGACGAAGGACCCGGTTATCTACGCCGGCGCGAACCGCATCAGCCTGATCCTTTCGTTCGAGAATAAGCCAGGCGCGCTCTACGAGATCCTCTCCAAGCTTGCGGCGTTGGACGTCAACATGACCAAGCTGGAATCCTGCCCCGTCGCGGGGAGCGACTTTGAGTACATCTTCTTCCTTGAGATGGACGCGAGCGTGCAGGACAAGAGCGTACTCGCCATGCTTGAGGAAATGGAGCGAAGCTGCGCGGAGTTCGTATTCCTCGGCAACTACGCCGAGGTGTGAGCGATGGGGGAGAGGATCTACGGGCTTCTGGGACGAAGGCTCGGTCATAGCTGGTCGGCGCCGATCCATGCGGCGCTCGGCTGCGCGGACTACCGCCTCATCGAGCTGGAGCCGGAGGAGCTGGGCGCGTTTCTTGCGCGGGAGGACATCGGCGGTCTGAATGTCACCATTCCGTATAAGCGCGATGTGATGCCGTACTGCGACATACTCGATTCGATGGCGGCGGCCATTGGCAGCGTCAACACGCTCGTGCGCCGTGCGGACGGAAGACTCTATGGGTATAACACCGACGCCGCGGGCTTTTGCTTCATGGCGCGGCGCGCGGGCATCGCCTTTGCAGGGAAAAAGGCCCTTGTCCTCGGCAGCGGCGGCGCGTCGCGCACAGCGGTCGCCTGCGCGAAAGACCTTGGCGCGCGCGAGGTGGTGGTCATCTCCCGCACGGGAGAGAACAACTACGCCAATTTGGACCGTCACGCCGACGCGGATGTCGTGGTGAACGCCACGCCGGTCGGAATGTATCCCAACAACGGCGCAGCGGCAGTCGACCTGACGGCGTTCCCTGCTTGCGCGGGCGTGCTTGACCTTATTTACAATCCGCGCCGCACGGCGCTGCTGCTGCAGGCGGAGGCGTTGGGCATTCGCTGCTCGGACGGGCTTCCGATGCTGGTGGCGCAGGCCAAGGCGGCGGAGGAGCGGTTCTTTGATAAGCCCATCGCGGAGAGCGAGAACGAGCGCATTCTCGCGCAGCTGCGGCGGGAAATGACAAATCTCGTCCTCATCGGTATGCCGGGCAGCGGCAAGTCTGCGGTCGGCGCGGCGCTCGCCGCGCTGACGGGACGCGAGGCCATCGACATCGACGCGCGCATCGTCCAAAGGACGGGACGCTCCATTCCGGACATCTTCGCCGCAGACGGCGAAGCCGCCTTCCGCGCTCTGGAACGCGAGGTGACGGCGGAATGCGGCGCGGAGAGCGGAAAGCTGCTCATCACGGGCGGCGGCGCGGTGAAAACGCCGGAAAACTACGCCGCGCTGCATCAGAACGGCCGCATTTATCAACTCCTTCGTCCCCTGGAGCTGCTGCCGACCGACGGACGCCCGCTTTCGCAGGGGAAGGACCTTGCGGCATTGTGGGCGGAGCGCGCGCCGCTCTATGAGCGGTTCCGCGATGCCGCGGCGGACAACAGCGGCACGGTCGAGGAGACGGCGCAGACGATCTGGAGGGATTTTTGTGAAAATTCTGGTCATTAACGGCCCCAACATGAATATGCTCGGCATTCGCCAACCGGAGATCTACGGCCACGCGACCTATGAGGATCTGAAGAAGATGGTCGAGGACGAGGCGGAAAGGCTGGGCGCGGAGGTCTCGTTTTTCCAATCCAATCACGAGGGCGCGCTGGTGGACGCCGTTCAGCAGGCGTATTTCGACCGTGTGGACGGCATCGTCATCAACCCTGCCGCCTACACGCATACGAGCATCGCGCTGCTCGACGCGGTGAAGGCAGTCGGTATTCCAACGGTGGAGGTCCACATCTCCGACCCCGACAGCCGCGAGGACTTCCGCCGCGTGTCCTATATTCGCGCCGCCTGCGCCGCGACCATCCGCGGCCATGGCCTTGCGGGTTATCTTGAGGCGCTGCGGCTGCTGTGCGGCGGAAGCCTGCGGTGACCTGCGCGAGCGGCGGTCGCACCGTTTTGTATGTTTTCGGCGCGCAGCTTAAAGATTTTTTAATGGATTTCCTCTTTCCCTTTTAAGAGGACGATGATAGAGTAGGTGCAAAAAGACCCGAGAGGACGGCTGCGCGGGAAAACGGACCGGACAGCTGCTGCGGGCGGGGAGGAAGAAGTATGCACAACATTCTCATCTGCGACGATGACCGCGACATCGTCGCTGCGCTGAAAATATATCTCTCCGGCGAGGACTACCGCCTGTTGGAGGCATACAACGGCGCGGAGGCGGTCGAGGCCGTGCGGAAGAACGACGTTCATCTCATCCTCATGGATGTCATGATGCCGGGGCTGGACGGGATCGCCGCGACGGCGGCCATCCGCCGCGAGAGCAACGCGCCCATTATCCTGCTCACGGCCAAAAGCGAGAGCAGCGACAAGGTGCTGGGGCTGAATGTCGGCGCGGACGACTACATTACCAAGCCCTTTGACCCCGTGGAGGTGCTGGCGCGCGTGAGGTCGCAGCTGCGGCGCTACACGCTTCTCGGCGCGAAGCCGGACAGCGCGCCGGAGCAGGGCGTCTACACCGTCGGCGGCGTGACGCTCAATGAGGAGTCCAAAACGGTGACGGTGGACGGCGAGGGCGTTTCGCTCACGCCGCTGGAGTTCAGCATCCTGCATCTGCTCATCAAGTCGCCCGGGCGCATCTATTCCAGCAGCCAGATCTACGAGCTGGTGTGGAACGAGGACTCTCTCGGCGCGGAAACGAGCGTGGCGGTGCATATCCGCCACCTGCGCCAGAAGATCGAGATCGACCCCTCCGAGCCGCGCTACCTGAAGGTCGTGTGGGGTCTGGGCTATAAAATGGAGGATCTTCGTCATGAGAAAGAATGACTGGACCGGAGGCTTCTGGGTCAAGGCGGCGGCCTTTTTCCTCGCCGTGGCGCTCGTGCCGGTGCTGCTGGCGTACGGCTCGGCCTTCGCCATGTCCTACAGCGGTGAGCTGCGCGGGGACTTCTGCGGCAGCTCGTTCTGTTCGAGCGCGGTCGCTGAACAAATGCGGGGCATTTACGACTACGGCCGCTATGCGGCGGACGGACAGACGGGAATGCCGGAGAAATACGACGAATGGTATCCCGCCGACGACCGCTCCACAAATGTACGCTTTTCCATCGAGGACGGGACGGGCAGACTTCTCTTTGACAACCACCGCGATGGTGATGTTCCCGTGACAGGGTGGGCGAGAGAGATCGAACGCGGCGACGGCACGGTGTTCCGGCACTACATTGCCGCGGACTATCCTGCGCGGGACGGTGTGTACTGGGCGCGGGAGTTCTATGATACGATGACGCGCCTTGCGCCGCATGCGCTGGCGGTCATGATCGCCGCGGCGCTCGCGGAGCTTTTCTTCCTCGTCTTTCTCGCGCGAACGGCGGGACGGCAGGCGGGCCGCGAGGAGGCGGCTGTCGGCTGGCAGGAGAAGATACCGTTCGACCTTTACGCGGCAGTCGTTCTTGGCGGCGGCGCCGTGCTTGGCGTCGCGGCGGTATCGGGATTGGAGGATGTCTTCTGCGGCTTTGAGCCGCTCCTGATCGCCGCCGTTCTCGCTTGCTGCACGGCCGCCTATGCGCTGTTCCTCGCGTTCTGGATGACGCTCTGCGTCCGCGTGAAGCTGGGGAGATGGTGGGAAAACACCGTCTGCTGTCGGCTCCTGCGGCTCTGCTGGCGCTTTTTGAAGTGGTGCTGGCACGCGCTCTGCCGCGCGTGGGGAGCGCTGGTCGGCTTCGTGCGCGGCATCCCGCTCGTGTGGCGCACGGCGGTCGGCTGCTGCGTGATCGGCGTGCTGCTCCTTGCGCTTGAGAGCAACCATGCGGCGGGGCTGCTGCTGGCGCTGCTCGCGGCGCTGTCTGTCGCGGCGTGCCTGCTTTCGATGCAGCTGCGGCGGCTGCAAAAGGGCGGCGAAGCGCTCGCCGCGGGCGACCTCACCTCGCAGGTCGATACCTCGCATATGTATTTTGACCTCAAGCGCCACGGCGAGAACCTCAACGCCATCAGCCGCGGCATGAGCATCGTCGTGGAGCAGAGACTCAAGAGCGAGCGGCTCAAGACGGAGCTGATCACCAATGTGTCGCACGACATCAAAACGCCGCTCACGAGCATCGTCAACTATGTCGATCTGCTTCAGCGCGAGCATACGCCGGAGCAGGAGCGCGAATACCTCGCCGTGCTCGACCGGCAGGCGCACAAGCTCAAGAAGCTGACGGTGGACCTGGTGGAAATGTCCAAGGCGTCCACGGGAAACATTCCCTGCCACATCGCGCGGCGCAGCGTGCGCGAACTGCTCGATCAGACGGTGGGCGAGTATGCCGAGCGGCTGTCCGCTGCGCGGCTCGAGCCGGTGGTGACGCTGCTGGACGGGGAGCTTTACTGCCTGTGCGACGGCGCGCTGCTGTGGCGCGTGCTGGATAACCTGCTCTCCAACGCCTGCAAGTACGCCTGCGCGGGGACGCGGCTCTACATCGGCGCAAAGCGCGTGGGCGATACGGTGGAGTTTTCGTTCAAGAACATCTCCCGCGACGCGCTCAACATCGCCCCCGACGAGTTGATGGAGCGCTTCGTGCGCGGCGACAGCTCACGCACGACCGAGGGCAGCGGCCTCGGCCTGAACATCGCCAGGAGTCTGGTGGAGCTGCAAAAAGGGAGCTTTTCGCTCGCCATTGACGGCGACCTTTTCAAGGCGGGCTTCACCCTGCCGTACACGGAGTAACCATTTGGCAATAAAGTCTTAAAAAACGCTTAAACAAAACCATAGGACCGATTAAAGACCGCCTGTTATGCTTGGTTCATCCCAAGTGA
>CAKTEZ010000030.1 GCA_934553255.1 uncultured Oscillospiraceae bacterium | reverse complement strand
CCGCTCTCGCGCCTCATCATCGGCACGACCGTCGGCACCAGGGCGACCATCGTTCCGCTCGTCGTCGCGGCCTTTCCGTTCGTCGCGCGTCTCATCGAGAGCAGCCTGCGTGAGCTGGACCCCAACATCATCGAGGCCGCGCAGAGCATGGGTGCGACGCCCATGCAGATCATCTGCAAGGTGATGATCCCCGAAAGCATCCCCTCTCTGCTGCAGAACTTTACCATCGCGCTCACGACCATCCTCGGCTACTCGGCCATGAGCGGCATTATCGGCGGCGGCGGTCTCGGCAAGATCGCCATTGACTACGGCTTCTACCGCTACAAATATCTCGTGATGTACGCGGCGGTCCTGCTGCTCATTCTGCTCGTACAGCTCTTCCAGAGCGTCGGTACGAGGCTCGCCGCGAAGTGCGACAAGCGGCTCAAGAACCGCTGACCCACACAAAAAAGCAGAAAGCGAGGCCGCTCGCTTTCTGCTTTTTTCTATTGCTGCTGCTGGGAGTTGGTCTGCGTGACCTCCGGCAGGAACTCCATGAAGCGGACGGAATAGAGGTCCGCGCTGATGTAGCTCTGCTCGTCAGGCTGGTAGAGCGCGATATAGTCGTTGCCCACCTCGTAAAGAATGCCGTGGGTAACGATGGTGTTCTGCGTGCCGATGAGAAAGCTGACGATGACGCTGCGGCCCACATTGCGCGCCATCAAGCTTTTCCACGAGCTGTGGAGGATCTGCTCCGACGCGCTCATGCCCTCCGGACCGGACGGCAGCGGGCCAAGGCCCGGCGAAATGCGCTGGGTCCCCATCCAGACCTCCGGCGGCTCACCCTGTGCCGTGCCGTTCGACGCGGCGGACACTCTCCGCGCGGGCGCGCTCAGAGCGCCGCTCGTGCCGCCCCCCCGCGTCGGCGTCATCGGCGCGCTGCCCGTGTTCTGCGCGTCCATCTGCGAGCGCGGACGCATTCCGCTGCTGTCGATCATCGTGTCATAGGTGCTTGCGTTTCCCTGCGTCATCACCGCGGGGAGGTATCGGTCGTTGCCCTGTGCGCCGCGGCGCGTGAGGTCGATCATGCCATTCTATCCTTTCCTGCTCTTTTCCTGTTTTCCGTCTCTCAAGTGTCGTAATAGGCTTCGGTGGGGTCGTAGAAGCAATGGTCGCCGATGCGGGTGCGAAAAACGCCGACCGCCGAGGGAAAGTTTGGGCGGCAGGTATCCGAAAAAGGATTGAAAAACCACAGCGCGTCGCCCAGCCCCGTCAGCCGGTTGCCCGCCATCGCCCAGTCCGCAATGGCAAAGTGGACATCCGTGGGGCGCATATTGTAGATGTTCTGCGGGTTATAGGCGCCCCCCTCCGTTTCGCTCGCGCAGACGAACTGCCCGGGCTGCATGATGACCCTGCGGATGCTGCCCTGCCCCACGCGGGCGTATTCGCCGCCCGATGCGTTCACGCGGTTCATCACGACGCTCGCCACCGCCTTCATGCCGTTTTCTCCCTCGCCGCCCGCCTCGCACTCGATAAGCCGCGCCAGCAGCTCGCGCTCGGAGTACGCCATCGCCTCGCCTCCCTGCCGTTTCTTTCGCTTCAGCTTATGCGCGCACGGCAGGTCCCGTGAAAAAAATTTTTGAAATTTCTTCGTTTGGCGGGAACCTTTTCCGTTTTCCTCCGTCTAAGAATATTGTGCGAGGACGAAAAAAGCTCTCGAACAGACAACAACAGCGCCCCACGGTCCATGCCGTGAGGCGCTGTTTTTCGTATTTACGGAAGCTCCTCCTCGACCGGCGGTTCTTCCGCCGTGTCCTGCGCGGACATTGCCGCGGCGCTCATCGCGCCGAGACCGCCGCGCATCTGGATCTCCTCCCACTTTTCGCGGGTGATGAGGAGCTGGCGCGGCTTGGACCCCTCAAAGGGTCCGACGATGCCGCGCGTTTCCATTTCATCGACGATGCGCGCCGCGCGGGAATAGCCGAGCTTCAGGCGGCGCTGAAGCATGGAGACGGAGGCCTGTCCGGTCTCCAGCACTATGTCGATGGCGGCGGGCAGCAGCTCGTCCCCCTCGTCGGCGGCCGGCTCGGACGCCGCGCCGGAGGGCGCGGCCTTGCCGCCCCGTTCCTTTTCGGCGACGGCCTGCTCGATCTTGTCGATCACGCTCTCGTCGTACTGCGCCGCGCCGTTGGCCTTGACGAAGCCCACCACGCGGTCGATCTCCTCGGCGGAGATGAAGCAGCCCTGCACACGGCGGGGCTTGCCCTCGCCGAGCGGGGCGTAGAGCATATCGCCGCGGCCGACGAGCTTCTCCGCGCCCGTGGTATCGAGAATGATGCGGGATTCCAGCGAGGACGCGACCGCGAAGGCGATACGGCTGGGGATATTGGCCTTCATGAGGCCCGTGATAACATCGGCAGAGGGGCGCTGCGTGGCGATAACAAGGTGCATTCCCGCGGCGCGGCCCATCTGCGCCACGCGGCAGATCGATTCCTCGACCTCCTTCGCCGCCACGAGCATCAGGTCGGCCAACTCGTCGATAACGACCACGACGCTCGGCAGCTTCTTGAGCGTTTCGTCCGCCGCGGCGAGGGCGTTGTAGCCCGCGAGGTCCTTGACATTGCGCTCGGAGAACAGCTTGTAGCGCTTCATCATCTCGTAGACCGCCCATTGCAGCGCGCCCGCCGCTTTCTTCGGGTCGGTGACGACGGGAATGAGCAGGTGCGGAATGCCGTTGTAGGGCGCAAGCTCGACCATTTTCGGATCGACCATGATGAAGCGCACCTCGTCCGGCGTGGATTTATAGAGGAGCGAAACGATGAGCGAGTTCGTACAGACGGATTTACCGGAGCCGGTCGTACCGGCGATGAGGACATGCGGAAGCTTGGCGATGTTGCCGATGATGTTGTTGCCCGCAATGTCCTTGCCGACGGCAAAGGCGACGGTGGACTTATGCTGCGTGAATTCGCGGGACTCCAGCACATCGCGGATGTGGACGGCGGAGACAAGCTTGTTCGGCACCTCAATGCCGACGACGGAGATCTTGTCCGGAATGGGCGCGATGCGGACGCCGGACGCGCCGAGCGCAAGGGCGATGTCGTCGGCAAGGTTCGTGATCTTGGACAGCTTCACGCCCTGGTCGAGTGTAAACTCATAGCGCGTGACGCTGGGGCCGCGCACCACATCACCCGCGCGCGCCTCCACGCCGAAGCTTTTGAGCGTTTCGGCAAGGCGGCGGGAGTTGTTCCGCAGCTCCGCGCCCGCCTCCACCGCGTTCCCACCGCCGCCCTCGTCGAGCAGCGTGATGGGCGGGAAGGTGTATTCGGGAATGTCCTGCTCCAACTCGGACTCGATCTCACCGGCGACCTTTTCCGCCTCGGCGGCGACCTCCTCCGGCGCGGAGGACTTTACCGGCGTGGGGGGTATGGGCGCAGATACAGGAGCCGCAGCGGGAGCAGCAGGCGCGGCGGGCGCGATCGGCGTGTAGGTCGGCTCGGTCAGCACGGGGTCAATGGCGGGTGGCGCAGCGGACGCAGGAGCGACCGGTGCGGGCGCAGGCTCCGCAGGTTTTGCGCCGAGCAGCTCGTCCGGCGTGCGGACGGAATCGGACTTATGGGCAAAGAAGCCGGAAAGCTTCCCCTCCTTCTTCGGCGCAGCGGGCGCCTCGCCGTCGAGCGGGATGTCGATGCGCGCCTTGGGCTTTTCTGCGGCGCGGGGAGCGGGAGCCGCCTCCTCGTCCTCCGGCTCGTAGGGAACGCGCTCATGCGAGCGCACCGCCTCGACGATGGCGGCGACGGTCAGGTTGAGCGCAAAGAGCAGGAACATCACCAGCAGGACGGAGAAAATGATGATGCTCGCCGCCTTGCCGAACACGGCAAGGAAGCCAACCGCCAGCGCGCCGGACACGGCGCCGCCGCTTTCCATCGCAAGGCCGCTCGTCCACAGCGCCTTGAGAATGCCGAGTGAGGACTCAAATTCCCGCGTGCAGGTGACGATATGCACCAGCGAGCCGAGCAGCGGCGGCAGGAGCAGCGAGCTGACCACGCGCAGCGTGACGGGACGCCCGTGGTGGAAAATAAGGATGTACGCCGCCAGCAGCAGCGCGGGCGCGGCAAGGTAATAGCCGTAACCGAACAGGCCGCGGCAGAGCAGCGAAAGCTGATCGACGAAGAGCGCGCCGCTCTGGAAGTAGCCCACGACCACGCACAGCGCCAGCAGCAGGCACACCGCGCCGTCGACCTCGCGGCGGACAGGGCGCTTCTTCGGCGCGGCGGTGCGCTTGCCCGCCGCCGTCTTTTTGTTTGTTGTCGTCCGCTTGGCGGGCGTCGTTTTCTTCTGTGCTGCCATACGAAAAACCCCTTATACGATAGTGAGGATCAAAACCAATGCGCCGACCGCCCAACAGTAGTAGGCGAACGCACCGAAGCGCCCGCGGTCGGCGATCATTCTCAGCAGGCGGATGCAGGCATAACCCGTTACGGCGGCGACCGCCACACCCGCAAGATAGACCGGCAGCGCGGACCAGTCCACGCCCGCGTCCAGCGCGTCCTTGAAACTGAGAATATTCGCGCCGAGAATGGCGGGAATGGAGAGAATGAACGAAAAGCGCACGGCAAACCTACGCTCAAAGCCCACGAAGCAGCCCATGGTGATGGTCATGCCGGAGCGGGACACGCCCGGGCAGAGCGCGACCGCCTGCCCCAGCCCGACGATGAGCGCGTCGGAAAGGCGGGCGCTCGTCTCCGTCTTGCGGCCGCGGCGCACGCGGTCGCTCAGGAAAAGCAGGACGCCGGTGAAGAGCAGCGCGCCGCCGATGAAATACATATTGTCGCCCAGCCCCTCAAAAAAGCGGCGGACGGGGACCATGGCGAAAAGCGGCAGCGTACCGACGATGACGAGCAGGACCATGCGGCGCGCGGGCGGCACGGTCTTGGGCGTCGTATGGTGGATCAGGTCGCCGATCCCGGCGAAGAACTCGACGATCATATCGCGGATCTCGCCCCAGTAGGCGACGAATACAGCGACCAGCGTGCCGAGGTGGAGCAGGACGTCGTAAAACGGCGGGACCTCCGACGCGCCCTGCATATTCAACAGATGCTCCGCGATGGCCAGATGACCGGAGGAGGAGATGGGCAGAAACTCGGCAATGCCCTGTACAAGGCCGAGCACCACAGCGGAAAGCCATGACATAGCATTCACGCTCCTTTACACAAAAATGCAGATAGATACAGGATAGAGTATAACACAGGCCGGTGAAAAATTCCAGTAGCAATTTGGAGTTATGTAAATTAAAACCGTCGGACATCGTCCGACGGTTTTCCCTTTATTTTTCCAGCTGCTCCAGCGCCGCGCGCGCGGCCTGCTGCTCGGCTTCCTTCTTGCTGTGGCCCTCGCCGCTGCCGACGACCGCGCCGTTGAGCAGGACCTCAAAGGTGAAGGTCTTGTCGTGGTCGGGTCCGGCCTCGCCGGAGAGCCGGTAGGTCAGCGTGCGGTTCGGCTCGCGCTGCACCAGCTCCTGCAGCACGGTCTTATAGTCGCGGCGCTTTTCCTCCACGACCTCCTCCCGCTCCTTGTCGAGCAGGACGCGGTGGATCAGCTCGCTTGCGGCGGTCAGGCCGCCGTCGAGGTACACGGCGGCAATCACGGCCTCCGTTGCGTCCGCCAGAATGGACGGGCGGGTGCGGCCGCCGCAGTTCTCCTCGCCGTTGCCGAGCTTGAGGTACTTGCCGAGGTCCAGGCTCTGCGCGACCTCGTACAGGCTCTGCTCGCACACGAGCGCCGCGCGGATGCGCGTCAGCTCGCCCTCCGGCGAGTCGGGGTGCTTGGCAAACAGAAACTCTGCCGTGACAAAGCCGAGGACGCTGTCGCCCAGAAATTCCAGCCGTTCGTTGCTCACCGCGAGTACGCCGCGGTGCTCGTTGGCATAGGAGCTGTGGCGCAGGGCTTCGGCAAGCAGGACCTCGCTGCGGAAACGGTAGCCCAGCTTTTTTTCCAGTTCGTGCAAGGCTTCTCGCCTCCTTTTCAAAATGCCGCCCCGCGCGAGGGCGGGGCGGAAATGCCGTTCAGTTCAGCTTGGCGGTCAGGTAACGCACGCAGTCGCCGACGGTCTTGAGCGTGAGCAGGTCCTCTTCGGGGATCTCGTCGATCTCGAATTCCTCCTCCATCGCCATGACCAGCTCGACCAGATCGACGGAATCGGCGCTCAGATCGTCCTCAAAGGAGCTGTTCATCGTCACCTCGTCGGCGTCCACGGCAAACTGCTCCGCGATCAGGTCCTGCATTGTCTTAAAAATCTCTTCAGAAGTCATCTCATCCATTCCTCCTCAGGAAGCGTCTGGGAAAATGATACGGCAAGATAGCCTGCCTGTCAATAGCCATTTTCGGAAAAATCAGCCGTCCTTTTCCGGCGTGACCTTCATCCTGTCCACATTGGCGGTGATGTCGGCAATGATGCCGCTCTCCGCGACCGCCATCGCCTGCCGCACCGCGTTGAAGAACGCGCGGTCGTTCGACGAGCCGTGCGCCTTGACGACCGGCTTGGAAATGCCGAGCAGCGCCGTGCCGCCGACCTCGTTGGGATCGAGCAGCTTCTTGAACTCGGCAAAGCCGCCCCTGAGCAGAAGGTAGGCGAGCTTCGTCTTGGCGTTTTTCGCCATCATTTTCTTCAGTTCGCCGCTCATGAGCTTTGCGCTGCCCTCGATGCTCTTGAGCATGATGTTGCCGCTGTAGCCGTCGGCCACGATCACATCGCAGCCGCCCATCAGCGCGGTATTGGCCTCGATGTTGCCAATGAAATTCAGGTGGCCCTGCTCCCCCGCTTCCCGAAGCCGCGCGTAGGTCTCGCGGCGGAGCGTATCGCCCTTGCTCGGCTCCGCGCCGATGTTCAAAAGTCCCACGCGGGGCGCAGCAATGCCCAGCACCTTTTCGGCATAGTAGCTGCCGAGGTAGGCGAATTGCAGCAGGTATTCGCTCGTGCATTCGGCGTTCGCGCCGCAGTCGATCAAAACCGCCCTGCCCGCCGCAGTCGGGATCGTGGGGGCGAGCGCCGCGCGGCGCAGGCCGCGGATGCGCTTGACCACGAGCGTCGCGCCCGCGAGCAGCGCGCCGGTGGAGCCGGCGGAAACGAAGCCGTCTGCCTGCCCGTCCCGCAGGAGGTTCAGCCCCACGGTGAGCGAGGAATCCTTTTTCTGCTTGAAGGCGGTCGCGGGGTCGTCGCAGATCTCCACGACCTCCTCCGCGTTTGCGATCTCAATGCCCTTCGGCACCTCCCTGCAGCCCGCCTTGTCCAGCGCGCGGAGAATGTCCTCCGTGCGGCCGGTGAGAATGATGTCCGCGCCCAGCTTTTCGTTCGCCAGCAGCGCGCCGCGGACGGGGGCCTCGGGGGCGAAGTCGCCGCCCATCGCATCAACGATGATCTTCATAGGTATTCACTCCTTTACACCGTCCAGTACGGTATCATGCAGTCGGTCGATGATCTCCAGCGAACGGCGGGACAGCTCGGCGTTCTTGTTGCGCTTGCCCCTGACGCGGTAGCCGAGCGGCGGCATGATGCCGAAATTGATGTTCATCGGCTGGAAGCCCGTCACGCTCGTGTCGCTCACATACAGCCCCAGCGCGCCGATGGCAGTCTCGCGCGGGAGATCCAAAGGGGCGAGACCCAGCAGCCGCCGCGCAGTCTCCACGCCCGCGAGGAAGCCGGACGCGGCGGACTCGACATAGCCCTCCACGCCGGTCATCTGTCCGGCAAAGGAGATGCGCCCATCCGCGATCAGACGGTAATAACGGTCCAAAAGCCCCGGCGAGTTGAGGTAGGTGTTGCGGTGCATCACGCCGTAGCGCACGAACTCCGCGTTTTTGAGCGCGGGGATCATGGAAAAGACGCGCTTCTGCTCGGGAAAGCGCAGATGCGTCTGGAAGCCGACGAGGTTATAGATGCTGCCCTCGGCGTTGTCGCGCCGCAGCTGCACAACGGCATACGGCTCATGCCCCGTCCTCGGATCCTTCAGGCCGCGCGGCTTGAGCGGGCCGTAGCAGAGCGTGTCGTGTCCGCGGCGTGCCATGACCTCGACGGGCATACAGCCCTCGAACACATGCTTGTCCTCAAAGCCATGGACCGGAGCCTCCTCCGCCGTGGTGAGCGCCTGCCAGAAGGCGTCGTACTCCTCCGCGGTCATCGGGCAATTGATATAATCTGCCGTCCCCCTGTCGTAGCGCGAGGCAAACCATGCACTCTCCATGTCCACGCTCTCGAAGGTCACGAGCGGGGCGGCGGCATCGTAGAAATTCAGCGTGTGTCCGTCGCCGAGCTTTTCGGCGATGGCGGCAGAGAGCGCGTCCGAGGTCAGCGGTCCCGAGGCGATGATGATCGTTCCCTCGCCGGGGATCGCCGTGACCTCACCCTCGACCACCGTGATGTTCGGGTGGCTTTTCACCCGCTCGGTGACAAGGCGGGCAAAGCCGTGGCGGTCCACCGCGAGCGCGCCGCCCGCCTCCACGCGCGTTTCGTCCGCGCAGGCGAGGATCAGCGAGCCGAGGCGGCGCAGCTCCTCTTTAAGCAGTCCCACCGCGTTTTCCAGTTGGTCGGAGCGCAGCGAATTCGAGCAGCAAAGCTCGGCAAAGTACGCGCTGTGGTGCGCCGGCGTCATCTTCACCGGCTTCATTTCATAAAGCGTGACCCTTACGCCGCGCCGCGCGAGCTGCCACGCGGCCTCGCAGCCGGCAAGGCCCGCGCCGATAACGGATACCTGCATCAGCTTTCTTCCTTCTTCGCCGTCTTTTTGGCGGCGGTCTTTTTCTCCGCGGTCTTAGCGGCCGTTTTCTTCACGGCGGACTTCTTCTTCGCCGTTTCCGCCGCCTTCTTCGCCGCGGGCTTTCGGGTCGCGGGCTTCTTCCTTGCGCTCTCCGCGCCGTCCGCCGTCTCGCCGTCCTCCTTCTTGCGGACATAGCCGCGCTTCTCCTCCGGCACGAAGTTCTCGCACGCGGGGTTGATGCAGAACGGTTTCTTGAAGCCCTTGCCCGCCTTCTTGAACATCGTCTGACCGCAGACGGGGCAGTCGTCCTTCGTGGGAACATCCCATGTCATAAAGTCGCACTTTTTCGTCTCGTCGCGGCTCGTGCCAAATTCGCAGCAGTAGTAGGTGTACTGCTTGCCGGTCTTCTGGCTCTTGCCCGTGCGCTTCATCAGCCGTCCGCCGCATTTGGGGCAGCGCCCCGGCATCTCGACCACGAGCGGCATGGTGAAGCTGCACTCGGGATAGCCCGGGCAGGCAAGGAAGCGGCCGAAGCGGCCGGACTTGATGACAAGCTTTCTGCCGCATTCCGTGCAAAGCTCCTCGGTCTCTTCGTCCGGCACATGGATGCGTTCCATGCTCTCCGCCGCCTTCACCTCATCGGAAAACGGTCCGTAAAATTCGCGGAGGATATTCTTCCATGCGATCTTTCCCTCCTCGACGGTGTCCAGCTCCTTTTCCATGCGGGCGGTGAACTTGGTGTCCACGATGTCGGGGAACTTCTCCTCCATCAGCTTTGTGACCACGCTGCCAAGCGGCGTGATCCGCAGGAACTTGCCCTCCTTGACCACATACTCGCGGTCAAGGATGGTCGAGACCGTGGGCGCGTAGGTCGAGGGGCGGCCGATGCCGTTCTGCTCGAGCGCACGGATAAGCGTTGCATCGGTGTAGCGCGTGGGGGGCTGGGTGAAGTGCTGCTCCTCGTCGAAGCCTTGCAGCTCCAGCGTCTGGCCCTCGGCCAGCGGCGGCAGCGGAAGGGTCTTCTCCTCCTTCTCGTCGTCGCGGGATTCCTCGTAAACAGCGGTGTAGCCGGAAAACTTCAGGCTGCTCGCGCTCGCGCGGAACTCGTGTGCGCCGGAGGCGATCTCCACAGCCACGCTGTCATAGACGGCGTTTGCCATCTGACTGGCGAGAAAGCGGCTCCAGATGAGCCGGTACAGGCGGTACTGCTCGCCCGTAAGGTCGCCCTTGAGCCGCTCCGGCGTAAAGTCCACATTGGACGGGCGGATGGCCTCGTGCGCGTCCTGCGCGCCCGCCTTGGTCTTAAAGCGGCGGGTAGAAGCGGGGTAGTAGTCCTTGCCGTAGCGGCCGAGAATGAAGCTTCTCGCGGCGGCGAGCGCCTCCTCGCTGATGCGGAGCGAGTCGGTTCTCATGTAGGTGATCAGGCCCACGGTACCCTCGCCCGCCACATCCACGCCCTCATAAAGCTGCTGGGCGATGGCCATGGTGCGGCGCGGGGTCATGTTCAGCTTGCGGCTGGCCTCCTGCTGGAGCGTGGAGGTGGTGAACGGCGGGGAGGGCGAGCGCTGCTTGTCCGCGCGTTTGACGCTCTTGACCGCGAACACGGCGCTTTTGGTGTCGGCAATGATGCGGTCCACCGCCTCACGCGAGGCAGGCTCGGTCTTTTTGCCGTCCTCGCCGTAGTAGCGGGCGGCGAAGGTCTTATGGCTCTTCTCGTCGAGAAGCTGGGCGTCGAGCGTCCAGTATTCCTCGGGTTTGAAATTCTCGATCTCCTTTTCGCGCTCGTCCACCATGCGCGTGGCGACGGACTGCACGCGGCCCGCGGAAAGCCCGCGGCGCACCTTTTTCCACAGCAGCGGCGAGAGCTGGTAGCCCACGATGCGGTCCAGCACGCGGCGCGCCTGCTGCGCGTCCACGAGGTTCTGGTCGATCTCGCGCGGCTGCGCGATGCTCTCCTGCACGACGTTCTTTGTGATCTCGTTGAAGGTCACGCGCTTGGCCTTGTCGTCGTTCAGGTCGAGCAGATATTTGAGATGCCACGAAATGGCCTCGCCCTCGCGGTCCGGGTCGGTCGCAAGATAGACGGTATCGCTCTCCTTCGCGGCGTCCTTCAATTCGCGGATCAGGGTCTCCTTGCCGCGGATGGGCTTGTAGTCCGGCTCGAAGTCATGCTCGATGTCGATGCCCAGCTTGCTCTTGGGCAGGTCGCGCAGGTGACCCATGCTCGCCTTGACCGTATAGTTTTTGCCCAGATATTTTCCAATGGTTTTCGCTTTCGCCGGGGACTCCACGATCACCAGATTTTTCTCTGCCATGCTTTTTAACTCCTCATTCCTTTAATTCCACCAAAAGGGAAAACCGCTTGCCGCCGTTCTGCGCGGCGTAGCCGTCCAGCTCCAGCATCGTCAGCGCCGAGAGGACGCGGCGGGTCGGGATCTGCGTCAGCTCGATGAGATCGTCCACCTGCTTCTCGCCCTCACGCAGCGCGCGCAGCAGCGCAAGCTGATCGTCCGTCAAGCCGTGGTCGGCGCTCAGGTCAAGCGTCGGCAGCGTCTCCGCCTTCGCGGGCGGTGCCTCCCGCCTCGCGTCCTCCTGCTCCGTCCGCGCCTGATAGCCCAGCGTGTGCGGCAGCTCGACCCGCTCGCCCAGTATCTTATGCGGGTACCGGCTCTCATACTCGCGCAGGACATCCCAACCCTCACTCACCAGGCCCGCGCCGTCCGCGATCAGGCGGTTGCAGCCGCGGCTCATGGGCGCGTCGATGGGACCCGGGACCGCGAACACGTCGCGTCCCTGCTCCAGCGCGGTATTCGCCGTAATGAGCGCGCCGGAGCGCTCGAGCGGCGCCTCGACCACCACGGTCGCAAGGCACAGACCGCTGATGATGCGGTTGCGAATGGGAAAGTGCCAGCCCTCCGCCGCCGTCCCCGGCGGGTACTCCGAAAGCAGCGCACCGGCGGCGGCAATATCGCGATAAAGGCTCGCGTTTTCCTCGGGATAGACAACATCCAGCCCGTTGCCCAGCACGGCAACGGTCACGCCGCCCGCGCGGAGCGCGCCGCGGTGCGCCGCCGAATCGATGCCGCGCGCCGCGCCGGAGACAACGAGCGCCCCCTGTCGGGCAAGGCCGTAGGCAAGCTTTTCCGCGCAGCTCGTGCCGTAGGGCGTGCAGGCGCGCGTGCCGACCATCGCCACGGCGACCTCCTCATCGAACGCGGGCAGCGTCCCCTTGACGTACAGCACGCAGGGCGGCTCAAAGATGTTCCGCAGCCGCGCGGGGTAGTCCGCGTCCTGCATCGTCAGCACGCGCAGGCCCAGCCGCTGGCAGTCGCCGAGAATTTTGTCCGCCGCCGCGGTGGACTTGTCCGCGAGCAGCTCCAGCTGCTTTTTCGCCAGTCCCTCGACCAGCGCGTACTCCGCTGCGTCCGCGTAATACGCGTCCTCCGGCGAGCCGAAGTGGTCGAGCAGCAGGGCGCGGGAGCGGTTCGTCAGTCCCTTGCACTCGCTCAGCCAGATCCAGTATTTCAGTCCCGCCATGTCCGCGCCCCTCCTCTCTACCGGTATGTCTCCCACAGCAGAACGCCCGCGGCCATGGCCGCGTTGAGCGATTCGCAGCGGGAGGACATGGGAATTTTGATCGTCCTTTCACAGCGTGCGAGGACCTCCGCGCTCAGACCGCGTCCCTCGCTGCCGACGGCGACCGCCGCGCGGGAAAGGTCGGCGTCCCGCAGGGACACCGTGTCGTCGCGCAGCGCCGCGCCGTAGAGCGGCAGGCCGCTCCGGTCGAGCAGCGCGCACAGCGCGCCGAACGTACACTGATACACCGGACGGCGGAAGACCGCGCCCATCGTAGCGCGCGCCGCCTTGGGGCCATAGGGGTCGGCGCAGGCGTTCACCAGAAACACACCGTCGCAGTCAAAGGCGTCCGCCGTCCGCAGCACCGTGCCGATGTTGCCCGGGTCCTGCACACCATCGAGGATCAGATAGTGCGTCCCCGTCAGCGTCTCCGGCAGCGCGGCGTCCGGCAGGCGCACGGTGAAAAGCGCGCCCTGCGGCGTCTCCATGGGGCTGACCGACTTCATCACGTCGGCCGGCACCTGCACGACACGCACGCCATCCGGAACGGCGGGCGACTCCACGCCCTCGGAAAAGACGACCGCCGTGAGCGGCGCGTTCCATTTGATCGCCTCGTCAAGCAGCTTCACACCGTCGCAGAGATATTCTCCGCAGCGCTCACGGTAAGCGCGGGAGCCGTTCAGTTTTCGCAGGTGCGTCATCAGCGCGTTCTGTCGGCTGGTGATGTGTTCCACGGTCATGCTCCGCTCCCCTCGCTTTCGTCTGCATATTTTTGGCGATAAAACCGCATTATAGAAATGATACCTTATCATATAAGCATGCCATGCAAATGTCAAGCCGCGGTTTTCGCCATTTTGCGTTAAAAAATCTCTGCGGCTGTTGCGGTTCACAGAAAGCGCCTGCTCCGTTCTTTTGCGTTTTACATAGATTTTACAAAACCACGGTGACGGATTTGACGTTCCCCCGTTACGCTGTATTCTGGTCAAAGATGGGAAAAGAAATGTAAAGGGTAAGGAAGATCACCATGGATATTTTCAACGCGCTGACGATGCTCGGCGGACTTTCGCTGTTCCTCTTCGGCATGAGCCTGATGGGGCAGGCGCTGGAGCGGCGCGCGGGCAGCAGGCTCCGTTCGCTGCTCGACCGGATGACCGGCCGGCCGCTCGTCGGTTTTCTCACCGGCCTGGGCGTGACCGCCATCATTCAAAGCTCCTCGGCGACCACCGTGATGGTCGTCGGCTTCGTGAACTCCGGCCTGATGACGCTGCGGCAGGCCATCAATGTCATCATGGGTGCGAACGTCGGCACCACCGTTACGGCGTGGCTCCTGAGCCTCGGCGACATCGACAGCTCCAATGTCTGGGTCCGGCTTTTGAAGCCGTCCTCGTTCACGCCTGTTCTCGCGCTGCTCGGCATCGTCTTTTATATGTTCTGCAAGGACGCGAAGAAAAAGGACACCGGCGTCATCCTCCTCGGCTTCGCCACGCTCATGTTCGGCATGGAGACCATGAGCGGCGCGGTGGCGGGATTGAAGGACGTGCCTGCGTTCACAGAGCTCTTTCTTGCTTTCAAAAATCCGATCCTCGGCGTTCTCGCGGGCGCGGTGCTGACGGGCATCATCCAGTCCAGCTCCGCCTCCGTCGGCATTCTGCAGGCGCTCTCCGCCACCGGTGCGGTCAGCTATGCGGCAGCCATCCCCATCATCATGGGGCAGAACATCGGCACGACGGTCACCGCGCTGCTCTCCTCCATCGGCACGAACAAGAACGCCCGCCGCGCCGCCGTGGTCCACCTGATGTTCAATGTCATCGGCGTGGCCGTGCTGCTGACCGTTTTCTGCGCCGTGCGCGCGATCCTCGCTCCCCCGCTGTTTGACGATGCCGCCACGCGCACCGGCATCGCCGTGGCGCACTCGCTGTTCAACCTGCTCTGCACCGCCATGCTTCTGCCCGCGGGCGGCTTGCTGGAAAAGCTGGCCATTCGCCTCGTGCCGGACGCCGCGCTCCCCGAGCGGACCGCCGAGCTGGACGAGCGTCTGCTCGCGACGCCCTCGCTCGCGCTGGAGCGCAGCCGCGCCGTGGCGGGCGAAATGGCCGAGGCGGCCGTGCAGTCGCTGAAAAACTCCCTGACCGCGTTCTCCGCCTATACCCCCGCGCTGGCTGACAGCATCCGGCAGGACGAGGATCTTTGCGACCACTATGAGGATATTCTCGGCACCTATCTCGTCAAGCTCAGCACACAGCGCATGGGAACCGCGGAAAGCGAGGAGGCCACGGCGCTGCTGAAGTCCATCGGCGACTTCGAGCGCATCTCCGACCACGCGGTAAATGTGCTAGAGGCCGCGGAGGAGCTGCGGAGCAAGGGACTTTCCTTCTCCGCGGACGCTGCCGCGGAGCTGGCCGTGCTGTCCGGCGCTATCCGCGAGATCCTCGGCCTCGCGCTGCACTGTTTTGAGCAGCGCGACATGGCGCTCGCCGCCGAGGTCGAGCCGCTCGAGGAGGTCATCGATACGCTCAAGGAGCGCATGCGTACCCGCCACATTCTGCGCATGCAGCAAGGCGTGTGCAGCATCGAAGCGGGCTTTGTCCTCTCCGATCTGCTCACCGGTCTGGAGCGCACCTCCGACCACTGCTCGAACATTGCGGGCTGCGTCATCGACGCAGGCCGGCACAACCTTAATCTCCACGAGACCCTGCGCGCGGCAAAGGGCGGGGATGCGAACTTCCGGCAGGAATTCGACCGCTATGCCCGCAAATACGCGCTTCCCTCCCGCATGGCCGCGGAATGAGCCTTTTTTTGAGATAGTGGCGGGTCCGACCTTGTGTCGGACCCGCCACCGCTTCTTTTCGCTCTCTTATTCGTTTGTCGTTTCCGGCGCGTCCGCCGTCTGCGCGGCGGGAAGCTGCTCTGCCGCAGCAGAGCGTCTGCCCTTGCCGAGCAGGAGCGTCACGACACCAAGGCCAAGCGGCGCCGCAACAAGGCCGACCACGAAGGACAGCCCCGGCACACAGGCTGCCAGCCGCCAGATCAGAAGGCCGATGGCAAGCTCCGCGTAATAGCACGGCGCTTTCTTCATCGCCCCGCGCCAGAGGAGTGCGCCGAGGAAGAAGCCGAGGAACACGGGCGCTGCGATGAACGCCGCGGCGTAGAGGAACAGCACGATGAACGCAAGGCGCACGCCGACCGCCGAGATAAACAGCAGGATCGCCGCGAGCGGCACGCCCGCCATCACGGCAAAGCCGATGCCGAACGCCTTGGCGTATTTGCCGAACGGCGCGCCGTTGTACTTCTCATCGACCGTTTCCCACAGCGGCGTGAGCCACAGCAGGACGAAGGCGATCAGCAGGACGCCCGCAAAGCTCATCGCCTTACGCAGCACGATGCTGCCGGCGCTCGGCTCGTCGTCGGGGATCGCAACGCTCACACCCATGTCGCCGCTGTCCGGCTCGTCGTAAAGCTCAGCGCTGTCCGCAATGCCGTCGGGTACGGAGCGCAGAGCGCCTGCATTGCAGTGCAGCCGCCCGCCGATCTTGGCGCCGTCGCCGATGACGACGCTCTCGGCGCTGATGTACATGTCGCCGCCGACCGTACCGGTGATGGTGACGGTGTTGGCCGCGGCGTAGAGGTCACGTCCCACCGTGCCGTTCACCGTGATGCTCTGACCTGCGGCAAACAAGTCGCGCTGCGCCGTGCCGCTCACGCCGACGCTGTAGCCCGCAAGGAATGCATCGTTCTCCACCGTGCCGCCGAGCGTCACCTCATAGCCGGCGGCCATGACATACGCTCCTGTACCGTTCACGCCGACGGTCCTGCCCGCGGCGAGCAGCACGCCGTTCACCGCGGCACCGCTCCGTACGCTCTCTCCCGAAAGAAACAGCGAGCCGTCGCGCGCACCGTCGGCAGAGCCGTTGGCAAAAACATCCTCGAACGCGGCGCAGGCCGGCACGGCAAGCGCCAGCGCCAGCAGCAGGCAAAGGAACAGGGATACCGATTTCTTACACTTCATTTTTCTTTTCTCCTTCCATCGCGGGCGGAACAAATTCTTCGCCGTCCGCGCTTTCAAACATTTTTCGGGATGTCTCCTCGTCCAGTCCCATCATAAGATTGACCGTACGGCGAATGTCGTCCGTCGCCTTATCCACCCAGTCCGCGTCCTCGTGGAGAATGCAGCTTCCCACGCCGTGAGCAAGGAAGATCGCCATGGTGTGCGGCTCCATTTTTGGCTTCGCGCCGAAGGTCATGAGCGTGCGGATAATATCCTCCAGATACGGCTCGATGACCGTGAGCGTCTGCTCGCGGATCGCCCAGCGGACCGTGCGGTGCATATTCCCCTCATATTTCGCACGGAAGGCGCGCACCTCGCGCTTGATGTAGCTGAAATACCGCAGCAGCGCCTGATAGGGCTTCTCCTTTGCCTCGACGGCAAGCGCCTCAAAGTCCTTCCGATACGGCTCGAAGAAGTGGTCTAACACATCGGTGAACAAATCGTCCTTCGTCTTGTAATAGTAGTAGAACAAGCCGACCTCGCCGCCGACCTCCTGCATGATGCCGCGGATGCTCGCGGCCTCGTAGCCGCGCTCGAAGATCTGCCGCGCGCCGACCTCAAGAATGCGCTTTTTCGTGCCGCCCTCGATCATCGGTTTTCTCGCCATGCCGCCGCCCCCTTTCCTGAATAGGGTTCAAATTATACAAGAGCGTTTTCTTAAATGCAATGTCTATTTTGAACAATATTCAAAAATTCGTTCCGCTTTTCTGACGCCAAATGACGAAACCTTGCCATGCAGCGGAAAAGGGCGTTGCGTTTTGACTGGAATTCTGCTAATCTGTAGGTAAGCAAAGCACGACCCCAAAAAATCAGAAGGGAGTTTTTTTACGATGGGACTGATCAAAGCGATCGCGGGCGCGGCTGGCGGCGTGATGGCCGACCAGTGGAAGGAATTTTTCTACTG
>CAKTEZ010000029.1 GCA_934553255.1 uncultured Oscillospiraceae bacterium | reverse complement strand
TCATTATTCTCTCCGGCGGCTTGCAGGACGCCTATACCTATCTCTGCCGCGGCAAGGTGTTTGCCAACGCGCAGACGGGTAACATCGTACTCTTCAGCGCCTATCTCTTCGACGGCGACTGGGCGCACAGCCGACGCTATCTTGTGCCGGTACTCTCGTTCATGCTTGGTATTTTCGTGGCCGAGTGCATTCACCGTCACTATAAGTACATGGAGAAGGTGCATTGGCGGCAGCTCATTCTTTTGACGGAGATCGTGCTGCTGTTTCTCGTCGGCTTTCTGCCGCAGGAGGGCAACACGGCAGCCAACGCGCTCGTTTCGTTCGTCTGCGCCATGCAGGTGCAGACCTTCCGCAAGGTGCGCGGCCATGCCTATGCAAGTACGATGTGCATCGGCAATATGCGTAGCGGTACGGAGGCGCTGTGCGTGTGCTTCCACACACACGACCGCGAGGTGCTGCACAAGGCGCTGACCTATTTCGGCGTGATCGGGCTTTTTGCCGTGGGCGCCGGTTTTGGCGCGCTGCTGACAAAGACCTTTGCCGAGCGCGGGATATGGGTATCCTGTGCGCTGCTGGCGGTCAGCTTTCTCATCATGTTCATTCACGAGGAGGAGACGAAATGAGCCGCATACTTCCGCCCATTGGCGATGTGGACGCTTACGCTGCGAACAACCCCTTCATGGCGTACAACCATATTCAGATCACCGCGATCGGAGAAGACGCGAACGGCGACCACTATGCGGAGGTCAGCGTGGAGCTGCGGCCGGAGTCGATGAACCTGCATGGCGCGGTCCACGGCGGTTTGCTCTACGGTCTCGCCGACTGCGTGGCGGGGATTGCCGCGCGCTGTGACGGCAGCGATTATGTGACGCAGAGCGCGCACGTCAACTTTCTGTGCAACAGCGGTCACGGGACGGTTTTCGCTCATGCGGAAGTTATTCGCCGTGGGCGACATGTGGCGGTCATCCACGTCATGGTGCGCGACGACGCGGACAGGCTTCTTGCGGACTGCGCGGTGGATATGATGCGCGTGGAGAGATAGCGATCGTTTTTGAAAAGTGCCGACCGCTTTCTGCGCTGGAACACAAAAGAGGCGGCGTGACGAAAGTCACGCCGCCTCCTGCTTTTCCTTTTCCAATGTGTACCATTTGGCGTATTTGACGACGCTCTTTTTGTTTTCCGCTTTGCCCTTGTCGGTGTTCAGGCCGGTCCTTGCAAAGTACCATTTGATGTGATAGAGCGAGCGCGAACAGCTCATTGTAGGCCATCGGGTTATCGTCGCCGATGTCGTCCGTCTGTTCGACCAGATGCCGGTAGACCGCCTTGCTCTTTTTCATGACCTCCGCGGCATACGCCTTGTTATATTTCTCGATCAGGACCTTTTTCATGGGGCCTTTGAACATCCGGAAATAAAAGCCGTTATACTTCATCGGAAATGACCTCCTGTAATTGATTGGCAGAATCGAAAAACGCGGTCCAGCCGCCGAAGTGGTAGACCATCAGCGCGTCCATGTATTTTTCGGCGGCCGCGCGGTCGGGGCGGTCCGTCACGATCCTGCGGTAGCTGTCGAACTGCACGGCGATCAGCAGCCCGAGCAGCGTTTCATCTATGTCGGCGAAGCCCGCGTTGTGAAAGAATGCAGCGCTTTCTTCGATTTTGCTCTGTACGATCCCATCGAAAAAATGCTCCGGACTGCTTCCCGCGCTGCGGCACAGAAGCAGCACGGCTTCCTTGTAATGTGCAAAAATCAGATGAAGGATCGCATCGGATTCGCGCCGCATCGAGCCTTTGAGACTTTCCATAAGGCTTGCGCTTGTGCAAGTGTAATAATCCGCTTTTGTGCTTTGAAAAAGTACCTCGATTTCATTTAAGAGCGGCTTGAGCAAAGATGTAAACAGTTCGTCCTTCGATTTGTATCGGATCTGGATAGCGCCTACGGTCACGCCGGCTCTTTCTGCGATCTTTCGCAGCGATGCACCGGTGTAACCTTTATCCATGAACTCCTGCATTGCGGCTGACATGATCTTGTTATCCAAAGAATGATCTCGTAGTGCCATACATCTACCTCACATCTTTCAATTGCACCGTAATTGATTACGGCGCAATTATAGTAAAACGGTCTTCTTTTGCCAGGCAGATAAAAGAAGACCGTTTTGTTTGCCCCCTGTAGGCCATGTCCTGTGTTATACTCTTGCTCATGTCTGTGCGACGCCTCTTGACATATACCCCGATGGGGTATATGATCAAATACCCCGATGGGGTATGTATTTGGTGCCGAGGTGATACGACATGGATAAAAGGAACTGCTGCCATTGCGCGCAGCGCAGAAAGGAACGCTCGCCGGAGGAGTGCAAGCGGCTCATTCACCGCCTCAACCGGATCGAGGGTCAGATCCGCGGCATTCGCGGCATGGTCGAGGACGGCGCATATTGTCCCGACATTCTCGTGCAGGCGGCGGCGGTGAACGCGGCGGTGAACGCCTTCAACAAGGAACTGCTTGCCGCGCACATCCGCACCTGCGTGGCGGACGACATCCGCGCGGGGAAGGACGAGACCATCGACGAACTGGTGACGACCCTCCAAAAGCTGATGAAATGAGCGAAAACCGCATAACCTACCGGCAACATTGAAAAAGAGGGACACGCAAATGACACAATACAACATCACCGGCATGAGCTGCGCCGCCTGCTCGGCGCGGGTCGAAAAGGCGGTCGGCAAGGTTTCCGGCGTTATGTCGTGTTCGGTCAGCCTGCTGACAAATTCCATGGGCGTGGAGGGAAGCGCTGCACCGCAGGACATTATCGCCGCCGTGGAGGCGGCGGGCTACGGCGCGTCCGTGAAGGGCACGGGCGGAGCCGCGCCGACGCCCGCAGAAGCGGAGCGTGCGCTGGAGGACCATGAAACGCCGCTGCTGAAGCGGCGGCTTATCTGGTCGCTCGGCTTCCTGCTCGTGCTGATGTACTTCTCGATGGGCCACATGATGTGGGGCTGGCCGCTGCCCGCGTTCTACGAGGGCAATCACATTGCCATGGGGCTGACACAGCTGCTGCTGACCGCCGCCGTTATGGTCATCAACCAGCGCTTCTTTATCAGCGGCTTCCGCAGCCTCTGGCGCCACGCGCCGAATATGGACACGCTCGTGGCGCTCGGCGCGACGGCCGCCTTCGGCTACAGCACCTATGCGCTCTTTGCCATGACCGGCGCGCAGGTGCGCGGCGACATGGACGCTGTGATGACCTATATGATGGACTTTTACTTTGAGTCCGCCGCCATGATCCTCACGCTCATCACCGTCGGCAAGATGCTCGAGGCGCGCTCCAAGGGCCGCACGACCGACGCGCTCAAAAGCCTGATGAAGCTCGCGCCGCAGACCGCAACGGTCGAGCGGGACGGCGCGGAGCGGGAGGTCCCTATCGCGCAGGTGCGGAAGGACGATATATTTCTCGTCCGCCCGGGCGAGAGCATTCCCGTGGACGGCGTGGTGCTTGACGGCGCGAGCGCCGTCAACGAGGCTGCGCTCACGGGCGAGAGCCTTCCGGTCGATAAGGAGGCGGGCGACACAGTTTCCGCCGCGACGGTCAACCAGTCGGGCTTTCTGCGCTGCCGCGCCACGCGCGTCGGCGAGGACACGACGCTTTCCCAGATCATCCGCATGGTGAGCGACGCTGCCGCGACCAAGGCGCCCATCGCAAAGATCGCGGACAAGGTCTCCGGTGTGTTCGTGCCGACGGTCATCGCCATCGCGGCGGCGACGGCGGCGGTGTGGCTGCTGCTCGGCCAAAGCGTGGGCTACGCCCTCGCACGCGGCATTTCCGTGCTGGTCATCAGCTGCCCCTGCGCGCTGGGCCTTGCCACGCCGGTCGCCATCATGGTCGGCAGCGGACTGGGCGCGAAGAACGGTATTCTCTTTAAAACCGCCGCGTCGCTCGAGGAGATGGGGCGGATCGACATTGTGGCGCTCGACAAGACCGGCACCATCACCGCGGGCGAGCCGCGCGTGACCGACCTTCTGCCCGCGGACGGCGTGAGCGAAGCGGAACTACTGTGCGCGGCGCTCGCGCTGGAGCAGAAAAGCGAGCATCCGCTCGCCCGCGCCGTGCTGCTGCGCGCACAGGAGGAGGGCGTGGCCGCCGATGCCGTCACGGACTTTCAGGCGCTCTCCGGCAGCGGCGTGACCGCGCGGCGGGACGGACAGACGCTCTGCGGCGGCAGTCTGGCTTATATTTCCTCCGCCGCGGCGGTATCCTCCGCGATGCGTGAGCGCTGCGAGGCGCTCGCGGCGGACGGGAAAACGCCGCTGCTGTTCAGCGCGGACGGCGCACTCCTCGGCGTCATCGCCGTAGCGGATGTCATCAAGGACGACAGCCCGCAGGCTGTGCGCGAGCTGCAGAATATGGGTATCGAGGTCGTTATGCTCACGGGCGACAACGAGCGCACCGCGCGCGCCATCGGCGCGCGGGCGGGCGTGGATCATGTGATCGCGGGCGTTCTGCCGGACGGCAAGGAGGCGGAGATCCGCCGCCTGCGCGAGCGCGGAAAGGTTGCCATGGTCGGCGACGGCATCAACGACGCGCCCGCGCTCACCCGCGCGGATGTGGGAATTGCCATCGGCGCGGGCGCGGATGTGGCGCTCGACGCGGCGGATGTTGTGCTGATGAAAAGCCGCCTGAGCGACGTTCCCGCCGCGCTCCGCCTGAGCCGCGCGACGCTGCGGAACATCCACCAGAACCTGTTCTGGGCGTTCTTTTACAACACCATCGGTATCCCGCTGGCGGCGGGCGTGTTCGTCCCGCTGGGGCTGACGCTCAACCCCATGTTCGGCGCGGCGGCGATGAGCCTGTCGAGTTTCTGTGTGGTGTCGAACGCCCTGCGGCTGAACCTCTTCAAGCTCCGCGACCCAAGGCACGACCACAAGCGCAGGAAAAAGCAGACCGTAAAAAATACAACAAAAACAAAGGAGAACGAGACTATGAAAAAGACAATGAAGATCGAAGGCATGATGTGCGCCCATTGCGAGGCGACCGTGAAGAAGGCGCTGGAGGCCATTCCCGAGGTCGTGGACGCGGAGGTCAGCCACACCGCGGGGACCGCTGTGGTGACGCTGCAGGCTCCCGTGGACGACGGCACGCTCAAAAAGACCGTGGAGGACAAGGAATACAAGGTCACAGGCATCGAATAAAGGCACGAGGGGCGCGCCGCACGGCGCGCCCTTTTTCGCTTTTCTGCCGTTTTTTGGCAGAGGAGAATTGCAAAGCGGGCAGGGAGATGGTATAATCCGTACATCACATCGGCTATGTCCGGCACAAGGAGGAGCTTTGCGTGAATACGAAGTTGAAAAAGCCTGCCAACCCGAAAAAGATCATTGCCTACGCAGTCGTCCTCGTCGCCTTTTTGCTGGTGACGAACCCGACGCTGATCCCCTTCCTTTCGCCCGAGGCGAAGCGCTCCATCGGCGATGTGTGGACCAGTCTGTTCGGCGATGTGGACAGCATCGTCGGCGCGATCACCCTGAACTGGGCGACGGTCTTCAAGCTTATCGCCATGGTACTGCTGCTCATGCTGATGACCACCATTGCAGACTATGTTCTCGCGCATGTGAAGCCGACCACGGGCAAGGCCCGCTCCGCCGTGACGATGCTGCAAAGCACCGTGAGCTATCTGACGGCGCTGATCGGCATTTTCTGGGGCCTGTCCATCGTGGGGGTGAATGTGAGCACCATATTCGCCAGCGTCGGCGTTTTAGCGCTGATCATCGGCTTCGGCGCGGAAAGCCTCGTGGCCGATGTGGTGACAGGCGTGTTCCTCGTGTTTGAAAATCAATTCAATGTCGGCGACATCATCGAGGTCGGCGGCTTCCGCGGCACGGTCGAGCGCATCGGCATCCGCACCACCTACATCCGCGATTCCGGCGACAACATCAAGATCATCAACAACTCCGACCTGCGAAATGTTCTCAACCGCTCCGCCGCGCAGAGCGTCGCCATGACCGAGGTATCCGTTTCTTACAACGAGGACCTTGAGCGCGTGGAAAAGACGCTCGCGGACCTGCTGACGGATATTCAGGCGAAGTATCCCGAAGTGTTTGCCGAAGCGCCCGTCTACTCCGGCGTGCAGAGTCTGGCGGACAGCGGCGTGGTGCTGCGCATCACCGCCGCCGTGCGCGAGCAGGACATCTATAAGGCTCCGCGGCTCATCAACCGCGAGGTGAAGCTTGGCTTTGACCGCGCGGGCATCGAGATTCCGTTCCCGCAGATCGTGGTGCATCGGACGGAGAAATGAGCATGGAGCGGGAATATACCCCCATTCCGGAGGAGTTCTCCTCCTCGCCGGAAAGCGCGCCTCTACCCAAAGAGTTTCCCGCCGCCGACCCCGCGGCGGACGGCATCCCGCCGCGCGCCAAAATGAGCCGCGCCAAATACCTGCTCGTCGCGGGGCTGCTGCTCACGACGACCACGCTCACCGCCGTCACCGGCGGCAGCGGCGCGCAGCCGGATGATCCCGCCCCCGTTGGCCGCACCGACGCGCCGAGCGCATCGGAACTTCTTGATACGAGCTGGCAGTATGAGAACGGCGCTGTTGTTCACTTTTCCGACGGCGTTGGCTGGTGGGAAGAGGACGGCCAGCTGCTCCGCTTCACTTGGGCTGGGCAGCCGGACGGCGCGGCCGCCTACACCTGCGGCTACGCTGAGGTCACATCCGCCGCGAGCAGCACCGTCCTGCGTAGTGTCACCGCCTCCGACACGGCATGGGTGCAGGACGATACGCTGCACATGAGCGAGCCGTTCGGCGGTCTTGCCGACGCGCAGCCCATCTCCGGCTACACCCTGCCGCCCGCCGCCGCATATCTCACGCGCCCAACGCTTAGCCTGCTTACCGGCTATGACTGGGTGTCGGACGATCCCTCCGAACCGGTGTATTACACCGAGCTGCACTTCGATGCCGATGGAACAGGCAGCTTCGGCCTCGGCAGCGGCGGGAGCGGTACGCAGAGCAGCTGCCGCTTTACATGGGAGGCGCCCGAGTTGCCCTACGAGGCCCGTGTACGCATCCGGAACGACGGTGATGTTGTCTTTTCCAACGGAGACGGCACGACACTCACCTTTCACGCGCCTCAGTTCGACTGCGCTCTTCTCTTTACGGCAGATGGAATGCGGCTCGCCGTGATCAATCTCTTTTCCGACGGCTGTACCATGCTGTCACCCACCGCGAAATGAATCGAATAAGGGCGCGCTCCCGTGGGAGCGCGCCCTTATTTCACCATTTGTCATTTTCCTGGCTGCGTCAGGGCGGCGAGGTCGAGGACCGCCGCGCCCTCGGGCGGGACGGCGGCAACGGGCTCGCTCGTCGCGCGGGTCGAGCCGGTCATGCGAAAGATCAGGTCGTACTTTCCCTCCGCCTGCAGGCTGCCGGAAACGGTCTCGGTGCGGCCTGTGTCGGAGACCGTGCAGCTCAGACGGACGGGCGTGCCGTCCGCGCCCTTCGCGGCGAACGAGAGCGCGGTCTCCGCGCTGCCGTCGGTACGGAGGGTCAGATCAAGGGAAAACGCGAGCAGCCCGCCGCGCTCCAGACCCTCCACGCTGCCGTAAGCCGTCGTGCCGAGCTGCTGATACAGCGCCGCCAGCTCCTCCATGCCGATATGCCGTGTGCAGCGGCTGCCGGATCTGGTGAGGAACTTGTCGCCCACGAGAGCCTCCAGCAGCGCGCGGGTCTGTTCGGCCTCCGTCCAGCTTCGGAAGAAGTGGTTCGCGTCGCCCTGCCGCAGCGCGGCATAGAGCATACTGCCGACGGTGGAGGACTTCGCGCCGCCGTAAAGGCTGCTGTAAAGCGCGGCAAAGCTCATGCCCTGCGTGTCCGCCGCGTACCATGTGTCGGCGCCCAGCTTCGTATCGCCGCCCAGCGCGCGCTCCATCAGCGCGTTGAGCAGGGGAGAACGGGCGTACAGCCGTTCGGCATAGCGTATTTCAAAGTCGAGGTCGGCGAGCGGCGCGCGAAGCTCCGCGGGCAGCGCGCTCCCGTCGCTTGGGAACAGCGTCAGCAGGTTTTCGAGGTCAGCGGTCACACGCAGGGCGGCGCCCTCCTTGCCCATCAGCGCGCTGACGGCGCCGGACCAGTAGGCGGAGCGGGTCTGACCGTTCTCGCCCGTAAGGCGGAGCGTGCCGCTCATGGTCACGTCCTGCTTTTGACTGCGGGTGAGGTCAACGGTCTCGGCGGACTTTGCAATGTGTTCGTTGAGGACCGTAAAGCCGCTGTCCGTGCGCGCGGTCCAGACCGCTTCATCGAGCAGGAAAACGAGCTTGTAGTCGTTGTCCCAGTAAACATCGTAGCCAAGCACCTGCGAGAAAAAGCGCACGGGTACCATCGTGCGGTTCGACGGCGTGGAGTAGGAGGCGACATCCATCTTCACCGCCGTGCCGTCGGAGAGCGTGATGACGTCGCTGCCGATCACATGGGTGAAGCTTGCCTTCTCGCCCGTCACCGTGACGGTCTTGGTGGCCTGCTCGTAGTCCACCGTCGCGCCCATCGCCTCCAGCGTGGCGCGCAGCGGGACCATCGTGCGGCCGTTTTTCGCCTCGGGCGCGGCGTCCGTAAAGGAGATGCATTTGTCGTTCAGCAGCACATTGGTCTGTCCGACCGTGCCGCCGAGCGCCTCGACGCTCTGCTCGCGCTGTTCCTTCGAAACCGTCGCGGAGGCCTTCGGGTCGGCGCTGACAAGAATATAGGTTGGGCCGTCGGCTCCGCCGATGATGCCAATATCCTCGCCGTCCGCGCTTGCGGGGACGGCAAGCGCCAGCGCCATGACCAGCGCCAGCATAAGGGACAAAATTCGTTTCATGGGGTTCTCCTTTCCGGTTTTCGGAGCGGCGGCCTTACGAAATGTCCGCCAGCTCCAGATACTTGTATCCGTTCTCCGCGATATGGTCCTTGCGGCCCTGCAGATTGTCGCCGAGGAGCAGGTCAAAGACCTGCGCGGTCGCCTCCGCGTCCTCGGGCATGACCTTGATGAGGCGGCGCGTTTCGGGGTTCATCGTCGTCAGCCACATCATCTCGGGATCGTTCTCGCCGAGACCCTTGGAGCGGTCGACCTTATAGCGCTTGCCCTCAAGCGTTTTCACGACGTCGTTCTTTTCCTTGTCGGAGTAAGCGAACCAGGTCTTGTCGCCGCAGTTGATCTCAAAGAGCGGCGTTTCCGCGATGTAGACATAGCCCTCGCGGATCAGCGTGGGGCAGAGCCGGTAGATCATCGTCAGAATGAGCGTGCGGATCTGGAAGCCGTCCACGTCCGCATCGGTGCAGATGACGACCTTGTTCCAGCGGAGATTGTTCAGATCGAAGGCGTTGAGATCCTTGACCGCCTTGCCCTGCACCTCCACGCCGCAGCCAAGCACCTTCAGAAGATCGGTGATGATCTCGCTTTTGAAGATGCGGGCGTAGTCGGCCTTGAGGCAGTTCAAAATCTTGCCGCGCACGGGCATGATGCCCTGAAATTCCGCGTCGCGCGAAAGCTTGACGCTGCCGAGGGCGCTGTCGCCCTCGACGATATAGATCTCGCGGCGGGATACATCGCGCGTGCGGCAGTCCACGAATTTCTGTACGCGGTTGGAGATGTCGATGCTGCCGGAGAGCTTTTTCTTGATGTTCAGCCGCTGTTTTTCCGCGCTCTCGCGGCTCCTTTTGTTGATGAGGACCTGCTCGGCGATCTTGAGCGCCTCAACGCGGTTTTCAATGAAATAGGTCTCCAGACGGGACTTGAGGAAGTCCGTCATGGCCTCCTGCACGAACTTGTTTGTGATGGATTTCTTCGTCTGGTTCTCGTAGCTCGTCTGCGTGGAGAAGTTGTTGGACACCAGCACGAGACAGTCCTCCACGTCCTGCCAGGTGATCTTGCTCTCGCTCTTCTGGTACTTGTTGCTGTCCTTGAGATACTTGTCGATGGCGTAGACGAAGGCGGTCTTGGTCGCCTTTTCCGGCGCGCCGCCATGCTCGAGCCACGAGGAGTTGTGGTAATGCTCCACAATGCTCACGCGGTTCGAAAAGCAGCACGCACACGAAAGCTTGACCTTGTACTCCGGCTTATCCTCGCGGTCGCGGCCGCGGCGCTCCGTCTCCCAGAAAACGGGAGTCGTCAACGCGCCCTCTCCGGCAAGCTCGGCCACATAGTCCACAATGCCGTTTTCGTAGAGAAAATCCTGCGTTTCGAATTTTCCACCCACCTGATCGCGAAAGCGGAATGTGATGCCCGCGTTGACGACCGCCTGACGGCGCAGCACATCGGTGAAGTATTCGGCGGGGATATTGATGTCGGTAAAGACATCAAGGTCCGGCAGCCAACGCGTGAGCGTGCCGGTCTTTTTGCCGCGGTCCGTCGGCTCGACCTTCAGCTCCTCGCCCTTTTTGCCGGTGATCTGCCCGCGCTCGAAGTGGAGGGAGTATTTGTTCCCGTCGCGCCACACGGTCACATCCATATAGCGCGAGGCGTACTGCGTGGCGCAGGCGCCGAGACCGTTGAGGCCGAGGGAATATTCGTAGTTGTCGCCGTCGAGGTTGTTGTATTTGCCGCCCGCGTACAGCTCGCAGTAGACCAGCTCCCAGTTGTAGCGCTTTTCCTTGGGGTTCCAGTCCACGGGGCAGCCGCGGCCGTTGTCCTCCACCTCCACGCTGTGGTCGGCATAGCGCGTGACGGTGATGAGCCGTCCGTGTCCCTCGCGCGCCTCGTCGATGGAGTTCGAGAGGATCTCAAAAACGGCATGCTCGCAGCCGTCCAGTCCGTCTGAGCCGAAGATGACGCCCGGGCGCTTCCGCACACGGTCCGCACCCTCCAGGCGGGAGATGCTGTCGTTGCCGTAATTCTTTGCCTGCTTCGTTGCCATAGTTCGTCTCCGTTTCCGTGAAATACCAATCCTTGTATATTATAGGGGCTTTTGCCCACAATGGCAAGTGTTTTCCGCCGTTCCCCGCAAATCGTTAAATTTCGGCGCAGGATCGCGGAAAGGTTCCGGCTTCCGATAAAAAATAATACGGCGTCAACCTGCAAAACAGCCACAAAATATGGGTTATTCACAGTTTCCACAGAGTTATCCACAATTATTATGTCAACAGATAATTCGTCAAAAAGTGCCGTTTTTCGTTTTTCTCCGCTCGCTTGCAAAGAAGGTGCGGGCGTGGTAAAATAACGGAGAAACGATCATAAGGAGGACGGTTCCATGCAGGCATTTGATTTTTACTGCCCTACCAAGATATACTTCGGCAAGGGCGCGGAGAGCCGTGTCGGCGAGGCGGTCAAGGACTTCGGCGGCACGCGCGTTTTTCTGATCTACGGCGGGCAGAGCGCGGTGAAGAGCGGGCTGCTCGCGCGGCTGGAGCGGACGCTTGCCGACGCGGGCATCGCCTGCGAGAGTTTCGGCGGCGTGCAGCCCAACCCGCGCCTGTCCCACGCGCGCGAGGGCGTCCGCAGGGCGCTCGCTTTCGGCGCGGACTTTATCCTCGCCGTCGGCGGCGGCAGCGTGATCGACACGGCAAAGGCCGTGGCGCACGGCGTCGCCAACCCCGAAACGGACATTTGGGATTTCTGGAGCAAGAAGGCGACGCTCACCAAAACGAGCAAGCTCGGCGCGGTGTTGACCATCTCCGCCGCGGGCAGCGAGACGAGCGACAGCGCGGTGCTGACGGACGACGAAATGACGCTCAAGCGCGGCCTGAACACCGATATTCAGCGCCCGCTCTTTGCCATTATGGACCCCGAACTGACCTACACGCTCCCGCGTTTCCAGGTCGGCTGCGGCGTGGTGGACATCATGATGCACACGCTCGAGCGTTACTTCAACCCGGGCCATCCCTCCAACCGCATGACCGACGAGGTCGCCGAGGGGCTGCTCCGCACGGTCATCGACGCGGGCCGCGTTGCGATGCGGGACAGCCATGATTACGACGCGATGAGCGAGATCATGTGGGCAGGCTCTCTTTCGCACAACAATCTCACGGGGCTTGGCGGCGTAAAGGACTTTTCCGTGCATCAGTTCGGCCATGAGCTTTCCGGGATGTTCGACGCCGCGCACGGCGCGTCCCTTTCCGTCATGTGGCCGCAGTGGGCGCGCTATGTGGTCGACGCCGACCCCGCGCGTTTCGCGCACTACGGCGAAGCGGTGTGGCGCCTCAAGCGCGGGGATGGCGAGAGCGACCGTGACCTTGCCCTCCGCGCCATCGACACGACGGAGGAATTCTTCCGCTCCATCGACATGCCCACCACCTTTACGGAGCTGGGCATCGGCGTGCTGAGCGAGGAGCAGCTGCGCGAGCTGACCGAGCGCTGCACCTTCTTCCGCACCCGCACGGTCGGCAAGTTCCGCCCGCTCGATTACGACGACATTCTCGCCGTCTACCGCATGGCGAACAAGTGAATATTTTTGGATGAGAAAGGCGCGCCGTTCGGCGCGCCTTTTCGTTTTATCTCTTCAGAATGCCCAGAAGGCCCCGCTTGAGAAGCTGCCCGCCCGCGGAGACAAGCTGCGTTTCGATCTTGGACTGAAGCCGCTCGGCCTTCCTCTTCGCGGCGGCGGCCTCGCGCTCGCGCTGCTTGTCCAGCTTCTTCTGCTCGGCTTCGGCGGCCTTCTCCGCCTTTTTGCGCGCCTCGTCCTCCAGCTTGAGCGCACGGCGGCGTTTCTCGTCCTCCAGCTTCTGCGCCCGTCTGCGTTCCTCGTCCTCCAGCTTCAGGCGGCGCTTTTCGTCCGCGGCCTCTTCCTTGACGCGCAGCTTTTCCTGCTCCGCGGCGGCTTTTTCCTGCACAAGGCGCTCAGCCTCCCGCTGCGTTTCAAGCGCCGCGGCTTCCGTCTGCTCGGTCAGGAGCTCGTAGGCCGAAAGGTTGTCTACAAAATCGTCGTACTTCTCCATGCCGTCGTGCAGCATGGCCTTGGCGCGCACCATCGGCTCCGGTGCGCCCATCAGGCTCTGCGGGCAGACGATCTTCGTGCGCTGCACGACCGCCGGTACGCCGCTCTCGTCAAGGAACGAGGTCAGCGCCTCGCCGACGCCCAGCTCCATGATGGCGTCCTCCGCGCGGAAGGCGGGGTTGGCGCGGAACGCCTGCGCCGCGGCGCGCACCGCCTTGAGCTCGGCGGGCGTGTAGGCGCGCAGCGCGTGCTGCACGCGGTTGGAAAGCTGCGCGAGTACCGTATCGGGAATGTCGCTCGGACTCTGCGTCACAAAGAACACGCCCACGCCCTTCGAGCGGATCAGCTTGACCGTCTGCTCGATCTTCTGCACCAATACGCCCGGCGCGCCGCGGAAGAGCATATGCGCCTCGTCGAAAAAGAACACCAGCTTTGGCTTATCGAGGTCGCCTGCTTCCGGCAGAATCTCAAACAGCTCCGAGAGCAGCCAGAGCAGAAAGCTTGCGTACAGCGTCGGGTTCTGCGCCAGCTTCACGCAGTCGAGTACATTCACCATGCCGCGCCCGTCCGCGTCCGTCCGCATCCAGTCGTGCAGGTCGAGCGCAGGCTCGCCGAAGAACAGGTCGCCGCCCTGCTGCTCGAGCGGCAGCAGCGCGCGCAGGATCGCCGCGACGGACTGCGGCGTGATGTTGCCGTAGGTCATCTGGTACTCCGCGCGATGCTCGCCGACATAGTTCAGCAGCGCGCGCAGATCCTTGAGGTCGATGAGCAGCAGCCCCTTGTCGTCCGCGATGCGGAAGGCGATGTGCAGAATGCCCTCCTGCGCGGGGGTCAGGCCGAGAATGCGGGAGAGCAGCTCGGGTCCCATATCGCTCACCGTCGCGCGGACGGCATGGCCGCCGGTCTGGTACACATCCCAGAAGGTCGTGGGGTAACCCTTGTAGGCAAAGCTTCCGCGCAGGCCGAATTTGTCGATGCGCTTTTCCATGCCCTCGCTGCTCACGCCGGGGGCGCAGATGCCCGCCACATCGCCCTTGACATCGCACAGAAACACCGGCACGCCCGCGTCGGAGAAGCTCTCCGCCATCACCTTCATCGTAACGGTCTTGCCCGTGCCGCTCGCGCCCGCGATCAGACCGTGGCGGTTGCACATATTGAGCGCGAGTTCCACGCGCGCATCGTCCGCAAGCCCCATATATATCCTGCCGTTTTCGTACATCGTGCTGTCCTCCGTCGTTTGTTTCAATGGCAGTATTATAAGGCACGCGGCACCGCGGCGCAAGAGGAAAGCGCGGCGGAAGCCGCGCTTTTTCTCATCTCATCAGCATCAGGATCACGCCGTACGCCACGCTCGCGAGCGTGCCGAACACGATGACCGGACCCGCGATGACGAACATCTTCGCCGCCATGCCGGTGATGACGCCCTCCGCCTTGAAATCAATGGCGGGGGAGACGACCGAGTTGGCAAAGCCCGTGATGGGGACGAGCGTTCCCGCGCCCGCGAAGCGGGCGAGCGAGTTATAGAGGTTCAGTCCGGTCGCGAGCGCCGCGAGAAAGACGAGCGTGATGGAGGTCGCCGTTCCCGCGTCCGTTTTGTCAAGCCCGAGCGAACGGAAGCCGTTGAGAAGGAGCTGCCCAAGCACGCAGATCGCGCCGCCGGTCAAAAATGCCAGCGCCGTATCCTTGACGATGGGCGATCTCGGCGACCGCTGCTTGATATAGTCCCGGTATTCCTGTGGGGTCATGTTCATAACGAACCCTCCTTTTTGCCATAGCTTTGCCAAATGCGGCGCTTTTATCCGCCGTTGCCTTTCTTCGCAAAATGCGCTACAATGCCGGTGAGGTGATACCATGCGCTCGCTCGGACTGTATCTTCATATCCCGTTCTGCAAGGCGAAGTGCCTTTACTGCGACTTTTACTCCCTGCCGCACGCGGAGGAGCGCATGGACGCCTATGTCTCCGCGCTCACGCGCCAGCTCGCCGCATGGAGCGAGCGCGCGGCGGACTGCGCGGCGGACAGCGTCTATTTCGGCGGCGGCACGCCGAGCTGCCTCGGTCCCGACCGCCTGTGCCGCGTTTTGGATGCGGTGCTTCGGAATTACCGCGTCGCGTCCGATGCGGAGATCACGCTCGAAGCAAATCCGGACAGCGCGCAGGACCCCTCCGTCCTGCGCCGGCTGCGGAGCGCGGGCTTTACCCGCCTTTCGCTCGGTATGCAGTCGGCGGACGACGCGGAGCTTGCGCGCATCGGCCGTATCCACACCCACGCCCAGACCGTCCGCGCCGTGGAAAACGCCCGCGCCGCGGGCTTCGGTGAGCTGAGCCTCGACCTGATCTACGGTCTGCCGGAGCAGACCATGGCGCGCTGGCAGGCGAACCTTGACGCCGCGCTCGCGCTCGCGCCGGAGCATCTTTCCTGCTATGGGCTGAAGGTCGAGGAGGGGACGCCGCTTTTCGAGCAGCGCGGCCGCTTTGCCCTGCCGGACGACGACGCGCAGGCGGATATGTACCTTTACGCCGCGGATACCCTCGCGCGGCGCGGCTACGGGCAGTATGAGATCTCCAATTTCTCCCGCCCGGGCCATGAGGCCCGCCACAACAGCCGCTACTGGGCGCTTGCCGAGTACCTCGGCTTCGGTCCCGGCGCGCACAGCGACTTCGGCGGCGAGCGCTTTGCGCTCGCGCGCGACCTTGACGCCTATCTCGCGGGACACACCGCCTATTCCGAGCGCTCCGCGCCCTCGGCGCGCGAGCGGGAGACCGAGCGCGTCATGCTCGCTCTGCGTACCGCGCGCGGCCTTGCAGTCTCCACGCTGCCGCCCGCCGCCGTGCGGGTGCTGGAGGAATGCCGCGCCCACGGTCTCGCGGTGCGCCGCGGCGAAAACTATGCGCTCACGCCGCGCGGCTTCCTCGTTTCCAACAGCGTCATCGTGCGCGTTCTGGAGGCCATGGGGCTTTGAGCGCGTTGCGGAGCGTTCGAAAAATAGCTGGACAAACCGGCCGCAGAACGCTATACTATAAGTTAATATTTTTTGTTCTGTCCGGAGCGGATCGGGCGTAAAAGGGAGGTGGACGCGCATGGACATCGATATGGACATCAAGGAGCTGGAGGCATTCGTCTATGTGCTGGAAAACTGCAGCTTTTCCCGCGCGGCGGAGCTGCTGCACCTGACCCAGCCGACCATCTCCTCTCATATTTCCGCGCTGGAGCGCAAGCTTGGCATCAAGCTCGTCGTCCGCACGACGAAGGAGACCTATCCCTCCGACGCGGGCAAGCTGCTCTACCGCTACGCCAAGGAGATATTGCAGGTGCGCGAAAACGCCGCCGCCGCGCTCAAAAACTTCTCGCAGGAGATGCGCGGCACCGTCACCCTTGCCGCCTCCACCGTCCCCAGCCAGTATTACCTGCCGCATCTTCTGCAGCATTTTCATGAAAAATATCCGGACATCGCCTTCAACATTCAGATGGAGGACAGCCCCAAGGTCATCGAAATGGTTGTCGCCCGCGCCGTGGAGATCGGCTTCTGCGGCACGCGGGTCGAGCATCATAAATGCGTCGCGCAGGAATTTGCGAGCGACTGCATGGCCATCATCACGCCCAACACCGAGAAATTCCGTGCCTATGTCGGCGGCAGTCTTCCCAAGGAGCTGCTTCTGAGCGAGACGTTCATCAGCCGCGAGCGCTCCAGCGGAACCTACCAGTCCGGCAAGGAGATCCTGGAGCGTCTCGGCGTGGACATCGCGTGTATGCGTACCGCCGTCGAGGTCCGCTCCAGCGAGAGCGTCAAGCAGATGGTCGGCGAGGGCCTCGGCATCGGCCTTATCTCGCTCTCCGCTGCCCGCGACTTTGTGCAGTTCGGCAAGATCCTCGCCTTTCCGTTCGAGGAGGAGCCGCTGCGCCGCAGACTCTACATCGTCAAGCACAAAAACAGCATTCTCTCGCCGGTCGCGCAGGCGTTTTACGATTATGCCCGCAGGTATCAGGAGGAATATCCTGAGGAAGCGGCAAAATAGGGGGGGTGAAGCGATGCAGCCCATTCGTTCTCAGCTCTTCGAGGGCATCACAAACGAAGAATGCGCGCGTATGTTCGACTGCTTCGGCGCGCGCGAGGTAAGCTATGAGGCAGGCCAGACCATCTGCGAGTTCGATGGCACACAGAACGCCGTCGGCATCCTCCTTTCCGGCAGCGCCGAGCTTCTCCGCCTCGATGAGGACGGCGACCGCACCCTCCTTGAAACGCTGGAGGAGGGCGGCGTGTTCGGCGAGGTGCTGGCCTTTTCCGGCGTTGGCGGCGACTCCACGCTGCTCGAATGCCGGAAGGACTGCCGCGTGCTTTACCTCAATTACGACCAGATCACCAAGCGCTGCGAAAACGCCTGCCTGCACCACAGCATTCTCGTGCAGAACCTTTTTCGCCTGCTCTCCACCAAAACTCTGCGCCTGAGCGAGCGGGTCGAGGTCCTCTCGCGCCGCTCCATCCGCGAAAAGCTCCTGTGCTGCTTCGACCAGCTTGCCCGCCGGACAGGGCGGAACACATTTGTCCTGCCGTTCTCCCTCAGCGCTCTGGCGGACTACATCAGCGCCGACCGCAGCGCCATGATGCGCGAGCTGAAAAAGCTGCGCGAGGAGGGGATGATCCGCACCGAGAACCGCAGGATCACGCTTGTTTCATACATGCAGGAAAACTTGCACAAAGAATGAAAGAATATTCGGTTGACGCAAGTAATCCTTCATGATATAATGCAGCCCATCGAAAACGCACCTAACGCTATTTTTAGAAAAGAGGTTACGCTATGTATCGCATCGTCAAAAAAGAAGCGCTCAAGCCGACCGTCATTCTGTATGAGATCGAGGCGCCGATGGTGGCAAAGAAGGCCGAACCCGGCCAGTTCATCATTCTGCGCGTCGATGAGAACGGCGAACGCATCCCCATCACGATCCATGACTATGACCGCGAAAAGGGGACCGTTACCATCATCGTCCAGACCGTCGGTGCGACCACGGAAAAGCTCAGCCACAAGGCCGAGGGCGATTTTATTCAGGACTTTGTCGGTCCGCTCGGCCGTCCCACCGAGACCGAGGGCAAGAAGAAGGTCTGCGTGGTCGGCGGCGGCGTCGGCTGCGCCATCGCGTATCCCGTTCTGAAGAAGTTCCACGACTGCGGCGCAGAGGTCCATGCGGTCGTCGGCTTTAAGAATAAGGACCTTGTCATTCTCGAGGATAAGTTTCGCGCCGCGTCCAGCGTCATGAAGCTGATGACGGACGACGGCTCCTATGGCGAAAAGGGCCTCGTTACCGACGCGCTCAAGGAGCTGATCGAAGCGGGCAACCAGTACGACGAGATCTTCGCCATCGGCCCCGCCATCATGATGAAGTTCGTCTCCAAGACCACCGAACCCTACGGCGTCCCCACCACCGTCTCCATGAGTCCCATCATGGTCGACGGCACGGGTATGTGCGGCGGCTGCCGCCTGACCGTCGGCGGCGAGACCAAGTTCGCCTGCGTCGACGGCCCCGACTTCGACGGCCACAAGGTCGATTGGGACGAGAGCCTCAAGCGCGGCAAGATGTATTTCGACTGGGAGCGTCATAAGCACGAGGAAACCTGCAACCTGTTCAAGGAGGTCAAGTGATATGCCGAATATGAGCCTGAAAAAGAACGAGATGCCCTCGCAGGACCCTAACGTCCGCAACAAAAACTTTCTTGAGGTCGCCCTCGGCTACACCGAGGAGCAGGCGCTCGACGAAGCCGCCCGCTGCCTCAACTGCAAGAACTATCCCTGCGTCTCCGGCTGCCCCGTGCAGGTGAAAATTCCGGAGTTCATCAAAAAGATCACCGAGAAGGACTACGAGGGCGCCTATCAGGTCATCCACGAGACCTCCTCTCTGCCCGCCGTCTGCGGCCG
>CAKTEZ010000028.1 GCA_934553255.1 uncultured Oscillospiraceae bacterium | reverse complement strand
GCTCGTTATAGGTGGCCTCGTCCTTTTCCTTGGAGCAGCTGAAATTGGGGATGCATTCGATCAGTCGTGCCATGATAGGTTTCCTCCGTTTTTGTCGGGCGGGACAAGCCGCGCCCGTATTTTTATGGTTCGTATCGTCATTATACCGTTCGTTCGGAAAAGCGTAAACAGATTTTCTTTTCCCTTTTTTTCGGTGCGCTTAATTTTTTTAAGTAAAGGCGGGCGGCGCGGCGACGAAGCGCTGCACGCAGGGGGCGCCGGTCACGTCGTCGTTCCAGACGAGGACGGGATAGGACTTGGCGGGCAGGCCGCGCAGGGGCTTGGCATAAATGCCGGAGTTCGGATGCGTTTCCACAATGGAGCGCGGCAGGAAGCTGATGCCGAAGCCCGAACGCACAAGCTGCATCGCCATAGGGGTATCGTAGCACTGGCAGGGAACGTCAGGCTCAAATCCGCTGCGGCGGCACTCCTTGAGGAGATGATCGTTGTAGCCCCAGAGGTCGTCCGAGCGCAGCAGACACATCGGCACGCCGCGCAGCCGTTCGATGGGTACGGCGTCCAGCTCCGGCGCGGGATCGGTCGCGGCGGTCATGATCAGCTCCAGCGCATCCTCGCCGAGAATGCGCTCGTGAAGTCCGGATGTCTCCTGCGTGGAACGGCGGAGGAAGAGAACATGCAGCTCGCCGCGGTCAAGATCGGCGAGCAGGTCCTGCGGCGAGCCGAGACGAATGTAAAATTCGACCTTGGGATAGCGGGCGTGGTATTCCTCCAGATAGCGAAGGGCGTAGGGCATGGCGGAGTAGATGATGCCGACATTGATGCGCCCGCCCTCGCCCGCGCCGATGCTTTTGACATTCTCCTCCACGCGGCGCAGGCGCAGAAAAAGCTGGCGGCTCTGGCGGTAAAGCGCCTGTCCGGCCTCGGTGAGCTTCATGCCGCGGCTCTCGCGCGCGAAAAGCTGCACGCCCAGCTCGTCCTCCATCTGGGCGATCTGGCGTGAAATGGGCGGCTGTGCGACATGGAGCGCGCGGGCGGCGGCGGAAATGCTGCGGTTCTCGACCACGGCGCAGAAGTATTCCAGCTGGCGGATCGTCATAAAAAGGTACCTCACACAAAGCAATATAAAAAAAGTATAGCAACGATACAAATTAAGTTCTTTTCATTATAGCAGGTTCTTGCTATAATGCAAGATGTAAAGCAAAATGCACAAGAAACTTTTGAGGAAAAACCAAAACTTGATAGAAATCGAAAAATTTTAGAAAGTGAGGAATTCTCCATGATCAATCTCGCTGACGAAGCCATGACGATCAAGCTGGACTACGATCTTCCGGAATACCCGAAGATGGAAGCCTGCTATCGCCGCGCACCCCGCCGCGAATCCCGCCTGACCGAGGCCGACAAGGCGCTCGCCATCAAGAACGCGCTGCGTTACATCCACCCCGACCATCACGAGCAGATGGCCAAGGAGTTCGCCGCCGAACTCGAGGAGCATGGCCGCATCTACGGCTACCGCTTCCGCCCCGAGGGCAAGCTGTACGGCAAGCCCATCGACGAGTACAAGGGCAAGTGCATCGAGGGCCGCGCCATTCAGGTCATGATCGACAACAACCTCGACTTCGACGTTGCGCTCTATCCCTATGAGCTGGTCACCTACGGTGAGACCGGTCAGGTCTGCCAGAACTGGATGCAGTACCGCCTCATCAAGAAGTACCTTGAGGAGCTGACCGACGAGCAGACGCTGGTCGTCATGTCCGGCCATCCTCTGGGCCTGTTCCACTCCCACAAGATGGCGCCCCGCGTCATCATCTCCAACGGCCTGATGGTCGGCACCTTCGACGATCAGGAGAACTTCAACCGCGCCGCCGCGCTCGGCGTTGCCAACTACGGTCAGATGACCGCCGGCGGCTGGATGTACATCGGCCCCCAGGGCATCGTCCACGGCACGTTCAACACGCTGCTCAACGCCGGCCGTCTCAAGCTCGGCATCCCCAACGACAAGGACCTCGCCGGCCGTCTGTTCATCTCCGCGGGCTTAGGCGGCATGAGCGGCGCGCAGGGCAAGGCTGCCGAGATCGCCGGCGCCGCGTCCATCATCGCCGAGGTCGACGATTCCCGTATCGACACCCGCTACACCCAGGGCTGGGTCAGCCACCGCACCGACTCCCTCGAGGAGGCGACCAAGATCGCCCTCGAGCATCAGAAGGCGGGCAAGGCCTGCGCCGTCGCCTACTGCGGCAACATCGTCGACCTGCTCGAATACCTCTATGAGCATGATGTTCATGTCGACCTCATGAGCGACCAGACCTCCTGCCATGTTCCCTACGACGGCGGCTACTGCCCGCAGGGCCTCACCTTCGCCCAGCGCACCGAGATGCTCGACAAGGATCCGGAGGGCTTCCGCAAGCTTGTCGACAAGACGCTGCAGCATCATTACGAGATGATCTGCAAGTTCCACGAGAAAGGCACCTACTTCTTCGACTACGGCAACAGCTTCCTCAAGGCCGTGTACGACACCGGCGTGAAGAGCATCTGCAAGAACGGCGAGAACGACCTTGACGGCTTCATCTTCCCGTCCTATGTTGAAGACATTCTCGGCCCCTGCCTGTTCGACTTCGGCTACGGCCCGTTCCGTTGGTGCTGCCTGAGCCGCAACCCCGAGGACCTGCACAAGACCGATATGGCGGCCGCCGAGTACATCAAGGCGCACAACCGCCGCTATCAGGACTATGACAACTATGTCTGGGTCCGCGACGCGGAGAAGAACAAGCTGGTCGTCGGCACTCAATGCCGCATCCTGTATCAGGACGCCATGGGCCGCATGAACCTCGCGCTCAAGTTCAACGAGATGGTCCGCAACGGCGAGATCGGTCCTGTCATCCTCGGCCGCGACCATCACGACACCGGCGGAACCGACGCGCCCTTCCGTGAGACCTCCAACATCAAGGACGGCTCCAACATCATGGCCGAGATGGCGACGCAGTGCTACGCGGGCAACGCCGCGCGCGGCATGAGCTACATCGCCCTCCACAACGGCGGCGGCACCGGCATCGGCCGCGCCATCAACGGCGGCTTCGGCATGGTACTCGACGGCTCCGAGCGCGTCGATACCATCCTGCGTATGTCCATGCCTTGGGATACCATGGTCGGCGTGGCCCGCCGCAGCTGGGCGCGCAACGAGAACGCCATGACCACCGTGGCCGAGTACAACAAGATGTACGAGGGTCACGACCACATCACCATGCCGTACCTCGCGGACGACGCCATCGTCGCCGATGCGGTCAAGGGCATGAAGCACTAAAAATACTTCAAAAAGGGGCATAGCAATATGCCCCTTTTTGTGTTATCATCAAAAGACAGTCCCTTTGCAGCAAGAAAGGAACACCGTTATTATGAAAAAACTTCTGGTGAAAAACATCGGTCTGCTCGCCACGCCCGAGGGCAGGAGCGCTCATCGCGGCGAGGAGCAGGGCAGGATCAAATTTCTCAAGGATGCATGGGTGCTTATTGAGGACGGCGTGATCGCCTCCGTCGGCGCCGGCGAGGCTCCCGCCTGCGAGGGCGCGGAGGTCATGGACGCCGAGGGGAAGCTCGTCACGCCCGGCCTTGTGGACGCGCACACGCACCTTATCTTCGGCGGCTGGCGGCAGAACGAGCTGGGCATGAAGCTGCACGGCAAGACCTATCTGGAGATCCAGAACGCGGGCGGCGGCATCCAGTCCACCACGAACGCCACGCGCAAGGCCACCGAGGAGGAGCTGACCGCCAAGGCGGCGAAGGCGCTCGACGAGATGATGGCCTTCGGCACGACCACCTGCGAGGCGAAGAGCGGCTACGGTCTTGCCACCGAGCATGAGCTCAAGGCGCTGCGCGTCATCAAGGACCTGAACGAGCAGCACCCGATGGACATGGTGGCGACCTTTATGGGCGCGCACCTCGTCCCTGCGGAGTACAAGGCGGACCGCGCGGAGTATATCCGTCTGGTGTGCGAGGAGATGATGCCGCTCGTCAAGGAGCAGGGCATCGCCAAGTTCTGCGATGTGTTCTGCGAGGCGGACACCTTTACGGTGGAGGAGTCCCGTCAGGTGTTGGAGGCGGGCCTCAAGTGCGGTCTGCGCCCCAAGATCCACGCCGACGAGATCGAGGCCATCGGCGGCTCTCAGCTCGCCGGTGAGCTGGGCGCGATCTCGGCGGAGCATCTGATCGTCTGCCCGCCGGAGGGCATCGAAGCCATGGCAAAGGGCGGCGTGATCGCCTGCCTGCTGCCCGCGACGAGCTTCAACCTCGGCGCGGTGTTCGCGCCCGCGCGCGACATGGTCAACGCGGGCGTGCCCGTCGCGATGGCGACGGACTTCAACCCCGGCTCCTGCCCGTGCCTGAATATGCAGTTCGTCATCAACCTCGGCTGCCTGAAGTATAAGCTCACGCCCGAGGAGGTGCTGACCGCCGTGACGCTCAACGGCGCGGCCGCCATCGATATGGCGGACACCGTCGGCACGGTCGAGGCGGGCAAGCTCGGCGACCTCGTCGTCTGGGACGCGCCGGACCTCGACTACATCTGCTACCGCTTCGGCAGCAACCTCGCCAAGAAGGTCATCAAGCGCGGCAGGGTCCTCTAAGCACGGAGAGAAAGGGAGAACAGCATGGACAGGACCGATTATCAGATCCTCAATATCCTGCAGGCGGACAGCCGCTGCACCCTGCGGCACATCGGCGATCAGGTCGGCCTGACGCCGCCTGCCGTCTCCGAGCGTATCCGGCGCATGGAGGAGTGCGGCGTGATCCGCAGCTACCGCATCGACATCGACCGCACGCGGCTGGACTGCAACATCACGGGCTTTATCTCCGTGTCGCTCGAGCCGGAGAAGTACGGCGCGTTCTGCACCTTCTGCGAGCAAAGCCCCGCGGTCATCAGCCACCACCATGTGATCGGCGTGTTCAACGCGCTGCTCCAGTTTGCCGTGCGCGACACGAAGGAATTGGACGCGCTGCTCGCGGAGATCAAGACCTATGGCGATTCCCGCACATCGGTGGAGCTGAAAACGCTCTTCGATGTGAAAGAGATCCCGCTGCCGTAAAAAAGAGAACAGAGAAGACAAAAGCGTCCCGCTGGCGGCGGGACGCTTTTGACGCAATAAGAAGGGTTTTCAGACGACTGCACGAGCCTTTTTCAGCCACAGCGCAACACCGAGATGGACGGTGCAGACCGCCGCGCCGAGCAGGAAAACATACTGCGGACCGGCGTATTTCCAAACCGCGCCGAGCAGACCGGACACCGTGACGGCGAGAACATGGTCCACGCTCAGGCCGAAGGAAAGGTTTTCCATCACGTCCGCGGGCGTCTCGCTCAGCTCGCGCATGAGCAGGACATGGACGGAGTTGAAGTGGTCGGTGAGAAAGATGAGAACATAGGAGACGAATGCGGCGGCCATGCCGCCCCACCCGCGCAGCGAGCCGTTCCCGATGCCGGCAGCGGCCCACGCGGAAAAGAGAAAGACGCCGGCGATGCTGAACGATTCGAGGACAAGACCCTTCTGCACGCCGTATTTGTCCAGAAATTTTCCGATGAGCGGGGCGAACCATCCGCCGCAGAAGTAGGCGGCGATGCCGAGCAGCGCCACGGTGTCCGCGCCCATCGCCAGCAGCTCGATGATGACCCACGGGGCAAAAACAAGGCGCATACGCTTCTGAAAGCCGTAGACGGCGGTGACGACATAGTAGGGGATATACTTCCTGCGAACGGGCAGCCTGCCGCGCTTTTGCCCGTGTTTACGCATGTCCAGCGCGGGCAGCTCGCGGCGGAGCAGAAAAAGAAATACCAGCGCGGCGAGGAGAATGACGAGCGCGGCGCAGAACGACGGCACAACGCCCGCGCGGAAGTAGAAGAAGCCGCTGCGGAAGCCGACGAACACGAGCGACGAGGCGAGCATGGAGCCGAGGGTCATCGTGCCGCGGTAGCGACCGAGAAAGGTACCCGTCTTGCCCTCGTCGGCAAGGTCGAGGGCGATGGCGTCGCGGATGGGCATGACCATGTGGTCGCCGAGCGAATAGGTAAAGACGAAAAGCTGCATGAGAAAATAGCCGGGGGAGAGCAGACCGAGAACGAAAAGCCCCACGGCATACAGGGCAAAGCCCAGAATGGAGAGCGAGAGGTTTCCCAGCGAGGGGAGGGCGGCAATGACAAATACGCCGACCACGCCGGGTAGCTCGCGTGGGATCTCCAGCAAGCCGCGCTGCACGGAATCGACCTGAAACACATCCTTGAAATAGTTCGAGATGATGGAGCCGCTCAGACCGTTGGCGAGCGCAAAAAGAAAAAAGGCGGCGAGAAAGAGACGCCGCGCACGGGCCTTGTTCATGGTTTTTCCCTCCTGACACGGGGCATTATACGGCGATGTGCGTCGATTTGTCAATCCGTACCATTGCGCGCGGCGGAAAGACGTGGTAAGATACGCAGACCGACCGAAAAGAGAGGACAGATACCGTGGGAAAAGCATACAGACTGATCGCATTGGACATGGACGGAACGCTGCTGCGTTCCGATAAAACGATCCATCCGGACAGCGTTCGCGACATTCGCGCCGCGTGCGGCGCGGGCATACAGGTCGCGTTCTGCACGGGCCGCGGCATTCCGGAGCTGACGGCTTATTTTGACACCGTACCCATGATGCGCTACGCCGTGTGCGACAGCGGCGCGGTGGTGTACGACTGCGCGGAGCGGCGCATCCTCTTCTGCGAGGCGATGGACCGCGCGGCGGTGTGCGAGGCGGTGCGCGCGGCGGCGAAGTACCGCGCGATGGTGCATTTTCTGACGGCGGAGGAGTCCGTCGCCACGGCGGAGGATGTGGCGCACATGGCGGATTTCCACATGGGCGTATATCAGAAGATGTTCAGCGGCATCGCACGGCAGGTGGACGACATGATGGCCGAGGCGGAGCGGAACGACACGGTGGCGAAGGTCAACCTCTACTTCCGCAGCGCGGAGGACCGCGAGGTGTGCTGCGCGGAGCTGCGGGAGCGCGGTCTGCCGTTTTACCTTGCCTACACGGACGAGACCTCGCTGGAGCTGACCTCGCCGGATGTGACGAAGGCGAGCGGCCTGAAATGGCTGGCGGACTATCTCGGCATTCCGATGGCGCAGACCGTCGGCATCGGGGACTCCGGCAACGACCGCGCCATGCTGGAGCAGGCGGGACTTTCCGTGGCCATGGGGAACGCCGACGCGGACCTCCGCGCGCTGTGCGACCATGTGACGCTGGATAACGACCACAATGGCGTGGGCGAGGCGATCCGCGCGCTCCTGAACGCAGGGTAAGAGAATGATGAAAAACCGAGAGCCGCGGGCGCTGCCCGCGGCTCTCGGCATCGTTTCGGTATTTGGGTCAGTCGGCGTCGGCCTTCGTGGCGGCGTCGAAGATCGCAAGGGCCTTGGCGTTGGGAACCTCGGTGAACCGTGCGACAAGATAGGCCGCGGCAAAGCTGGCGATGAAGCCGGGGACGATCTCAAAAACGCCCGTGGAGGCGGTGAGGCCGGACAGCAGCCAGCCGAGATCCACCACGAAGCCGGAGACGACGCCCGCGACCGCGCCCTTATAGTTGAAGCGCTTCCAGAAAAGGGAAAGGAGGATCGTGGGGCCGAAGGAGGAGCCGAAGGCGCCCCATGCATTCTCCACCATGTCCATAATGGCCTGCGCGCCGCTGCCCTTGGAATTGGCGATGGCGTAAGCGATCAGGGAAAGGGCAAGGACCAGAATGCGGCCGACCAGCAGCGTCTCCTTTTCCGTTGCGCCCTTGCGGAAGAAGGGCTTATAGAGGTCCGCGGTGAAGGAACTGGAGGCGACGAGCAGCTGGGAATCCGCCGTGGAGATGGACGCGGCGATGATGGCCGCGAGCAGCAGTCCGCAGATGCCCGCGGGGAAGAAGCGGCGGGACATGGCGATGAAAACGAGCTTCTGGTTGCCGTGGGTGAGCAGCTCCTCGCCCATGATCATGCGGCCGAAGTAGGCGATCATAACGGCGGAAAAGAGCGAAATGACGACCCAGATGATGGCGACGACGGAGGACTTCTTGATCATCGAAGGCTTCTCGATGGACATGAAGCGCACGAGGATGTGCGGCATGCCGAAGTAGCCGAGACCCCAGCCGAGACCGCTGACGATGTCCTGCCAGCTGGCGTTGAAGATGCCGCCGCCGAAGGCGCACTGCGTTACCGCGCCGGACGCGGCGTCGGTGTACTCATAGACGGTCTCGAGCGCCGCGGGATCGAGCAGCTCACGGTGACCGAAGTAGACCACGATGGGTACCAGCATCAACGCCGCCATCATGAGAAGGCCCTGGAAGAAATCCGTCCAGCACACGGCGGCAAAGCCGCCGAAGAAGGTATAGGCCACGATGATGAGCAGGAACGCGAACATGGCGACCTTCGGAGAGATGTCCGGAAACAGCGTGGTGAACACGGAGGTGCCTGCCACCAGCGCGGAGGCAACATAGATCGTATAGGCAAAGAGGAAGATGAGCGCGCACACGAGCTGCAGCGTGCGGGAATCGACCGCGAAGCGGTTCGTCAGGTACTGCGGGAGCGTGATGGCGTCGTCCGCCGCCTTGGAGAAGGTGCGAAGGCGCTTGGCGCAGAGGATCCAGTTGGCCGCCGTGCCGATGGCGAGGCCGATGCCGATCCACATCTGACCGAAGCCGAAGGCAAGGATCGAGCCGGGCAGACCCATCAGCAGCCACGCGGACATATCGGACGCCTGCGCGGACAGAGCCGTGACCCAAGGTCCCATGGAACGACCGCCGAGGAAGAAGTCCTCAGAGTTTTTGTTTGTGCCGTTGAAGTAGAACACGAGCGCCACGCCCAGCAAAATAACAAAGTAAGAGGTGAATGTAATGATCTCCCAGTTCATATTTTTTCCGTCCTTCTGTCTTTCAAATGCGCCCGACGGCGCGTAAGCCCTTTCTACCCATAATAACGCAAAGAGAAAAGGCAGTCAATATTTTTCTTTATTGGGAATACCGCAGGACTGCGGAGCGCAAATGCGCGGTCTTATACCGGCTCATGCTCGCGGCCCTCGGCGAAGCGGGAGATCATCTCGCTCGTGAGGGCGATGTCGTTGCCCTTGTAGCTTGCCTTCAGTTCTTCGCGGCTGACCCACGCGCCGTCCGCCAGCTCAAAATCGTCGAGGTGAATGGTGTCGTCGCTGCCGTCCAACTCGCACCAGTAGCCCATCATGATGTTGCCGCTGATGCCCCATGGCTGGCACTTGTAGTAGCGCAGGTTCTTGACCTTCAGGCCGACCTCCTCCATCACCTCGCGGTGGACGGTCTGCTCGAAGGTCTCGCCGAACTCGGTGAAGCCCGCGATGAGCGCCGTGCGCGTCGCGCCGGGGCGGTTGGCGTACTGCGTGAGCAGCAGATAGTCGCCGTGCGTCACCGCCACGATGACCGAAGGGTTGATGCGCGGGAAGACCATGTTGCCGCACTTCGGGCAGTACATCATGCGTTCCTTTTCGTCATGCTCCATCGCGGCGCCGCAGCGGCCGCAGAACTTCGCGTCGCGGTACCACGAACACAGATGCCACGCGCTGACGGCGGCGTAGGCGATCTCGCGCGGTTTTTCCGTGCGGAACAGGCCGATGTCGCGGTAGGTCCAGCCGTCCAGCTCGCGCTTGCTCTCGTCGCGCAGGAGGTAGTATTCCTTTCCGTCCAACTCCAGGAGGTAGGTGAACGCCCTGTCCCCGTCGGGGAACGTGGCGCGGTTCGGCAGCTTCAGACCGTTGTCGTCGATGCGGCAGAGAAGGTCGCGGCCGCAGAACTGCACGACGGCGCTGGATTTCTTCGGCACGGCGTTCGGCTTCCATTCGTTGTATAAATGCTTCGGCGCAATATCCTGTATCATAAGACATCTCCCGTATTTGTCGCTTTCGCGTGGTTTTTGCCGATAGTATAGCCTATTTTTGCCGTCTTCGCAAGTATTTTCAACCTTGACAAAGGGAGCGAATGCGGGTAGAATGACCATAATATGTGAAAATGCGTGGATGAGGACAAGTAGCCTCCGTCCGCCCGCAAAGAGAGCTGCCGGCCGGTGTAAGGCAGCGGGGCGCGGAGCGTGAATATCCCCTCGGAGCAGGCGCCTGAACATAACAGTAGGGCAGCCCGGGTGCGACCGTTACCTCGCGGCATTTGAGCGGCTGCTGTAAGCAGCAAGAAGAGTGGTACCGCAGAGGTCAGCGCCTTTGTCTCTTTCGTGGGACGGGCGCTTTTTTATTTGACAGGAAATCAATTCACATAAAGGAGACACAACATGGACTATAAAGCGACGCTGAATATGCCGAAGTCCGGCTTCCCCATGCGCGCGGGGCTTCCCAAGCGCGAGCCGGAGATGCTCAAGCACTGGGAGGAAATGGACCTCTACAACATCATGCTCAAAAAGAACGAGGGCAAGCCCCGCTTCGCTCTGCACGACGGCCCTCCGTTCTCCAACGGCGGACTGCACATGGGCCACGCGCTCAATAAGTCCCTCAAGGACTTCATCACCCGCTCCTATGCCATGCGCGGCTACTACACGCCCTATATCCCCGGCTGGGATAACCACGGTATGCCCATCGAGAGCGCCATCATCAAGGAACAGAAACTCAACCGCAAGGCCATGAGCGTCGCGGACTTCCGCACCGCCTGCCACGCGTATGCCGATAAGTACATCGGCATCCAGATGGAGGGCTTCAAGCGCATCGGCGTACTCGGCGACTGGGAGCATCCCTACAAGACCATGGACCCGGGCTTTGAGGCGGAGGAGGTCAAGGTCTTCGGCGCGATGTACAAGAAGGGCTACATCTACAAGGGCCTCAAGCCCGTGTATTGGTGCTATCACGACGAGACGGCGCTGGCCGAGGCGGAGATCGAGTATCAGGACGATCCCTGCACGACCGTATATGTCAAGTTCCCCATGCACGACGATCTCGGCAAGCTCGGCCATTTTGACAAGAGCAAGCTGAACTTCGTCATCTGGACGACCACCATCTGGACGCTGCCCGGCAACCTTGCCATCGCGCTCCATCCCGACGAGAGCTATGCCATTGTCCGCAACGACGACAACGGCGAAATGTATATCGTCGCCGAGGCGCTGGTCGAAAAGGTCATGGCCGTCGGCAAGGTCGAGCATTACACCGTCGTCGAGACCCATCCGGGCAACTTCTATGAAAATATGCTGGCCGACCATCCGTTCCTGCCCAAGACGAGCCGTCTTGTGCTGGCCGATTATGTTACGATGGATTCCGGTACGGGCTGCGTCCACACCGCCCCCGGCTTCGGCGCGGACGACTATCAGACCTGCCGCCGCTACAACATGGATATGGTCGTACCCGTCAACGATCAGGGCCGCCACACCGATTATGCGGGCAAGTACGAGGGGATGCTCGTGGAGGAGTCCAACCCCGTCATTCTCGCCGACATGAAGGCGAGCGGCGCGCTCTTCGCCTCCGAGGAGATCGTCCACAGCTATCCCCATTGCTGGCGCTGCAAGAAGCCCATCATCTTCCGCGCGACTCCGCAGTGGTTCTGCTCCGTCGATTCCTTCAAGGACGAGGCCTGCGCCGCCTGCGACGATGTGCGCTGGGTCCCGGGCTGGGGCATCGACCGCATGAAGAGCATGATCCGCGAGCGCGCCGACTGGTGCATCTCCCGCCAGCGCCGCTGGGGTCTGCCGATCCCCGTGTTCTATTGTGCCGACTGCGGCAAGCCCATCTGCACCGACGAGACCATCGAGGCCGTAAGTAAGCTCTTTGCCGAAAAGGGCTCCAACGCTTGGTTCGAGATGGACGCCGCCGACATTCTGCCCCGCGGCTTCGCCTGCCCGCACTGCGGCAAGAGCAGCGGCTTCACCAAGGAGGAGGACACGCTCGACGGCTGGTTTGATTCCGGCTCCACGCACTTCGCCTCCATGAAGAAGGATCAGGGCTTCTGGCCCGCCACGATGTACCTCGAGGGTCTCGACCAGTACCGCGGCTGGTTCCAGTCCTCGCTGCTGACCGCCGTGGGCGCGTTCGGCGAGGGCGCTCCGTTCAAGGAGTGCGTCACCCACGGCTGGACCGTGGACGGCGAGGGCCGCGCGATGCACAAGTCTCTCGGCAACGGCGTCGATCCCGCCGACATTTTCAACGAGAACGGCGCGGACATTCTGCGCCTGTGGGCGGCGAGCGCCGACTATCACGCGGATGTGCGCTGCTCCAAGGCCATCTTCCAGCAGCTCAGCCAGAATTACCTCAAGTTCCGCAACACCTGCAAGTTCATGCTCGATAACTTGGTGGACTTCGATCCCTCGCATCTCACGAAGGCGGAGGATATGCCCGCGCTCGACCGCTGGCTCCTCACCAAGCTCAACGAGCTGATCGAAAAGGCCGAGCAGTCCTACAACGACTACGAGTTCCACATCATCTCCCACGCGGTCAACGATTTCTGCGTCACCACGCTCTCAAGCTTCTACCTCGACATCGTGAAGGACCGCCTGTACTGCGAGGCGGCGGACTCCGCCGCACGCCGCAGCGCCCAGACTGCGCTCTACCTCACGCTGCACACGCTCGCCAAGCTTTTTGCGCCCATTCTCGCCTTTACCTGCGACGAGATCTGGCTTGCCATGCCGCACACCGACGCGGACGATGCGCGCAATGTGGTCCTCAACGACATGAATAAGCCCTTCACGGCGTATTCTCTCGATGCCGAGTCCATGGCGCGCTGGGAACGCATCATCGAGCTGCGTACCGCCGTCAACGGCGCGTTGGAGGAGGCCCGCGCCGCGAAGGTCATCGGCAAGAGCCTTGAGGCCGATGTGCATCTGACCGTTCCCGAGGGCGATGTGTTCCTCGCGGACGAAGATCCCGCCGCGCTCGCCGACCTGCTTATCGTCTCCAAGGTCGAGCTGACCGTCGGCGGCGAGCTGGCCGTTCGCGTTGAGAACGCCGCCGGTACGAAGTGTCCGCGCTGCTGGAAGCATTCCGTGGACGCGAACGCCGAGGGCCTCTGCCCGCGCTGTGCCGAGGTCGTCAGACATCTGCCCGACCTCGTGTAAGCTTATCCTGAAAACGGATCTGAGAGGAGAAAAGCGTTATGACAAGAGGGGAATGGAAGGCGGCCGCCCGCACACGGCTTGGCGGCGGCATCTTCAAGGATCAATGGCTCATAGGCGTGGTGTTCTGTCTGGTCGTTTCTGCCATCGTCGGCGCGGCGGGCGGTATCCTCCCGGGCATCGGTGCGCTTGTCGTCACCGGTCCGATGTTCTACGCGCAGAAATATGCCTTCCTCGCGCAGGCGCGCGAGGGCCGCACCGTCGATTTGAACGATGCGTTTATCGGCTTCAAGAACGATTTCGGCGGCACATTGCTCATTGGCCTGCTCTCTGGCATCTTCATCTTCCTGTGGAGCCTGCTGCTCTTTGTCCCGGGCATCGTGAAGGCCTACGCCTACTCGCTGGCCTATTATGTCAAGGCGGATCATCCGGAATACGGCTGGCGGGAATGCCTTGACGAGAGCCAGCGCCTGATGATGGGCCACAAGTGGGAAAAATTTGTGTTGGACCTGAGCTTTATCGGCTGGAGCATCGTCGGCTCGCTGTGCTTCGGCGTCGGCACGCTGTGGGTCATGGCTTATATGGCGGCGACGGAGGCGGAGTATTATAAGTATCTGCTTTCCGGCAGAAAGGCTCCGGAGTTCTGAGAAAGGCGCTTCAGGCGCTTCAGGCGGTCCTGCGGGGCCGCCTGACCGTCTTTTCCGACCGCTGTCTGCAATCTCAAGAAAGGATACTTCCATGGATCTGCATTACTCTGCCCGCGACCTCGCCCGCGCCGCCGTGATCGCGGCGGCCTATGCCGCGCTTGCGTGGCTCTCCAACTTCTTCGGCCTTGCCTTCGGCGCCATTCAGTTCCGCCTGAGCGAGGCGCTGTGCGTGCTGCCGTACCGCGACCGCAGGGCGGCGGTCCCAGGTCTTGCCGTGGGCTGCCTGCTCGCAAACCTGCTCAGCCCCTACGGTCTGCTCGATCTGGTCGTCGGCACGCTCGCCACGCTGCTTGCCGCCGTGTGGTCGGGCCGCTGCCGCAGCGCGTGGTCCGCCGCGCTCCCGCCGGTCGTGTGCAACGCGGTGTTCGTGGGCGCGATGCTCGCGTGGGAGGGGACGGGCTTTTCCGCCGCGTTTGCGGGGCTTTTTGCCTACAACGCGCTGACGGTCGGCCTTGGCGAGGCCGCCGTGTGCTTTCTGCTCGGCGTGCCGCTGCTGCGTGCGCTGGAAAAGCACGCCATCGCGTGAGAATATCTCAGAAAAACGGCGTTATTTGCGCGGACTCCGCGCAAATAACGCCGTACCTCTTGCAAAAATCCCCTCAAATGTGCTAAACTAAAGAGAACTTATGCTCCGCTTTCATTCGGCGCGGGCAGGAAAAGAGGAAGAACCCCATGGAACAGAAACGCTTTTATATCACAACGCCCATCTATTACCCGTCGGACAAGCTCCACATCGGCCACACCTACTGCACGGTGGCGACCGACGCGATGGCGCGCTATAAGCGCCTGACCGGCTACGATGTGATGTTCCTCACCGGAACGGACGAACACGGCCAGAAGATCGAGGACAAGGCCAAGGCCGCGGGCGTGACCCCGCAGCAGTTCGTGGACAACATCGTCTGCGGCGAGAAGGGCATTCTCGACCTGTGGAAGCTGATGAACATTTCCAACGACCGCTTTATCCGCACCACCGATGATTACCATGTTGAGGCGATCCAGAAGATCTTCAAGAAGATGCACGACAACGGCGACATCTACAAGGGTAAGTATGTCGGCAAGTACTGCAAGCCCTGCGAGAGCTTCTGGACCGAGAGCCAGCTTGTGGACGGCAAATGCCCCGACTGCGGCCGCGAGGTCGAGGACGCAGAGGAGGAGGCTTACTTCTTCAAGCTGAGCAAGTATGCCGACCGCGTGCAGCACCTGCTCGAGGACACCGATTTCCTCCAGCCCGCCAGCCGCGTGAACGAGATGGTCAATAACTTCATCAAGCCCGGGCTTGAGGATCTGTGCGTTTCCCGCACAAGCTTCACCTGGGGCGTTCCCGTGGACTTTGACCCCGGCCATGTGGTCTATGTCTGGGTCGATGCGCTCTTCAACTACTGCACCGCCCTCGGCTTCATGAACGAGAAGTATGACGATTACGATAAGTTCTGGCCCGCCGATGTTCACTTTGTCGGCAAGGAGATCGTCCGCTTCCACTCCATCATCTGGCCCGCCATGCTCATGAGCATGGGTATGCCGCTGCCGAAGCATGTCTACGGCCACGGCTGGCTTGTGATGGACGGCGGCAAGATGAGCAAGAGCAAGGGCAATGTTGTCGATCCCTATGTGCTTGCCGAGCGCTTCGGCGTGGACGCGCTGCGTTTCTTCCTGCTGCGTACCTTCCCGTTCGGCTCGGACGGCAATTTCTCCAACGAACTGCTCATCAACACCATCAATGTGGACCTCGCCAACGACCTCGGCAACCTCGTCTCCCGCACGACCGCAATGGTCGAAAAGTATTTCGGCGGCACGCTGCCCGTCGAGCGCGCCGAGGGCGAGTTCGACGCCGAGCTCATCGCGGCGGCCTCCGCCCTGCGCGGCAAGTACGAAGCCGAGATGGAGAAATTCCAGTTCCAGAACGGTCTGGAGGCCATCTTCAAGGTCATTCAGCGCGCGAACAAGTATATCGACGAGACTGCGCCGTGGGTCCTCGCCAAGGATGAGGCCAACCGTGTGCGTCTTGCCAGCGTGATGTACAACCTCCTCGAGACCATCCGCATCTGCACCATCCTGCTCACGCCGTTCATTCCCGCCTCCTGCGAGAAGATCTTCGCGCAGATCGGCGCGGCGGCAGACTGCCGCGATTGGGACAGCGCCGCCGAATGGGGCCGCCTGAGCGCGAGCGTCACCGTCCACAAGGGCGAGGCCATCTTCCCGCGCATCGACATGGAAAAGGCGCTCGCCGAGCTGGAGGCCATTCAGGAGGCGCAGAAGAAGGCCGCGCTCCCCGCGCTGGAGATCGAGCCTCTGACGGAGGAGAAGGTCGATTTCGACACCTTCTGCAAGTCCGATTTCCGCGCCGTCAAGGTCAAGGCCTGCGAGGCTGTGAAGAAGAGCGATAAGCTGCTGCGCTTCACGCTCGACGACGGCACCGGCGCCGACCGCCAGATCCTTTCCGGCATCCACAAGTGGTATGAGCCGGAGCAGCTGGTCGGCAAAACGCTGGTCGCCATCGTCAATCTGCCCCCGCGCAAGATGATGGGGCTTGAGAGCTGCGGTATGCTGCTCTCCGCCGTCCACACCGAAAAGGGGCAGGAGGTCCTGAACCTCATCATGGTGGACGACAAGATCCCCGCGGGCGCAAAGCTGTGCTGATATGCTTCAAGGGAAGCGGCAGATCCGCCGCTTCCCTTGCCATAAGGAGAGACCGATGATTTTTGATACCCACGCGCACTACGACGACGAGGCGTTTGACGCCGACCGCGGCGCGCTGCTCGCATCCATGCCCGAAAACGGCGTGGGGCTGATCCTCGACCCGGGCTGCGATCCGGAGACCTCCCGCCGCGCGGTGGAGCTGGCGAAAAAATATCCCCATGTCTACGCCGCCGTCGGCTGGCATCCGGAGAACTGTGCGCCCTACACGGAGGAGAGCCTTTCTGCGCTCCGCGCTTGGGCGCGGGAGCCGAAGGTCGTCGCCATCGGCGAGATCGGACTGGATTACCATTGGGAGCAGAACCCGCCGCGGGACTTCCAGCAAAGGGTGCTGCGCGATCAGCTCGCGCTCGCGCAGGAGCTGGACCTGCCTGTTATTATCCACGACCGCGACGCGCACGCCGACAGTCTTGCCCTCGTGCGGGAATTTCCCGCCGTACGCGGCGTGTTCCATTGCTTTTCCGGCAGCGTCGAGATGGCGCGTGAGCTGCTCAGGCGCGGCTGGTATCTCGGCTTCGACGGTCCTGTGACCTATAAGAACGCCCGCAAAACGGTGGAGACCGCGCTGGAATGTCCGCTCGACCGTATGCTGCTGGAAACGGACAGCCCCTACATGGCGCCCGTCCCCGTGCGCGGCACGCGCAACGACTCGCGCAACGTCCGCTATATCGCGGCAAGGCTCGCGGAGCTGCGCGGCATGGACGCGGACGAGCTGATCCGACTCACCGCCGAGAACGGCAAACGGCTGTTCGGCATCGAATAAAAGAAATAAAGAACAAGAGGAACGGCTCGAGCCGTTCCTCTTTGCTGTATCTCGTTTGTGCGCTCAGCCCTTCTTGCCGCCGTGGGTGGCCTTCATGCGCTGCTCGTGGTTCAGGATCGTCTTGCGGATACGCAGCGCGTGGGGGGTGACCTCCAGCAGCTCGTCGTCCGCAAGGAATTCAAGGCATTGCTCCAGACTCATCTGCTTGGGCGGGACAAGGCGCAGAGCATCGTCCGATCCGGAGGCACGCATATTCGTCAGCTGCTTTTTCTTGCAGACGTTGACGGAAATATCCTCCTGCTTGGGGCTGACGCCCACGACCATGCCCTCGTACACCGGCACGCCCGCGCCGATGAACAGCTGGCCGCGCTCCTGCGCGTTGAACAGACCGTAGGTGATGCTCTCGCCGGCCTCGAACGCGACGAGCGAGCCGGTGCTGCGGCGGCTCAGGTCGCCCTTGTAGGGCGCGTAAGAGTCGAACACGCTTGCCATGATGCCCTCGCCCTTAGTGTCGGTGAGGAACTCATTGCGGTAGCCGAACAGACCGCGCGCAGGAACAAGGAACTCGACCTTCATGCGGCTGCCGACGGGAGTCATCTCCACAAGGTCGCCCTTGCGCGAGCCGATCTTCTCGATGACCGCGCCGACGCTCTCGGCGGGGACGTCCACGACCAGACGCTCGATCGGCTCGCACTTCTTGCCGTCGATGGTCTGGTAGAGTACGCGCGGGGGCGAGACCTGAAATTCATAACCCTCGCGGCGCATGGTCTCGATAAGGATGGACAGCGACATTTCGCCGCGGCCCGCGACATTGAAGGCGTCCATCGCGCCGGCGATCTCGGTCACGCGGAGGGAAACATCCTTGAGCGTTTCGCGGAACAGGCGGTCGCGCAGCTGGCGGGAGGTGACATACTTCCCGTCGCGGCCCGCAAACGGGGAATCGTTGATGGAGAAGGTCATTTCCATCGTCGGCGCGCTGATCTTCACAAAGGGCAGCGGTTCAACGCAGTCGGGCGCGCAGATGGTGTCGCCGATGGTGATGTCGCCGATGCCGGACAGGCAGATGATGTTGCCCGCGGTGGTCTCGGTGACCGGCTTCTTGCCCAGACCGTCGAACTCATAGAGGGAGACGGCCTTCGCTTTCTTCGGCGCGGCGTCGGGATTGTGGTAGTTGCAGACCATGATCTCCTGATTCTGCTTCAGGCGTCCGCGCTCGATGCGGCCGATGGCCATGCGGCCGACGAACTCGTTGTAGTCGATGGCGGAGACGAGCATCTGGAACGGCTGGTCCACATCGGCCTCTGGCGCGGGGATATAGTTGAGAATGGTCTCGAACAGGGGCTTGAGGTCGGTACCCGCGATGTCGGGGGAGTAGCTTGCCGTGCCGTTTCGGCCGGAGCAGAAGAGCATGGGGCTGTCAAGCTGCTCGGGAGTGGCGTCGAGGTCGAGCAGCAGCTCAAGCACCTCGTCCACGACCTCGTGGATGCGCTGGTCGGGGCGGTCGATCTTGTTGACGACCACGATCACGCGGTGGCCCAGCTCCAGCGCACGGGACAGCACGAAGCGCGTCTGCGGCATGGGACCCTCGGCGGCGTCCACGAGCAGGATAACGCCGTTGACCATCTTGAGGATACGCTCCACCTCGCCGCCGAAGTCGGCGTGGCCCGGGGTATCGACGATGTTGATCTTGGTGTCGCCGTAGTGGATGGCGGTGTTCTTGGCGAGAATGGTGATGCCGCGCTCGCGCTCGAGATCGTTGGAGTCCATCACACGGTCCACGACCTCCTGATTTTCGCGGTAAACGCCGCCCTGCTTGAGCATCTCATCGACGAGCGTGGTCTTGCCGTGGTCGACATGGGCGATGATGGCGACGTTGCGAAGCTTGTTGTTCTGCATAAGGTGATCTCTCCTTCCTGCCGACGGCAGGTGTATCGAATAAAGTAAGTATCGCAATAACCTAAACAGTATATGCTGTTGCTTTCCTGAATGCAAGGCGTTTCGCCAATTTTTTTGCAAATTTTGCGCGTCTGCGCCGTTGACAGAGCCGCCGCCGTGCGGTACAATGCTCTTGCATCTGCCCCCGTAGCTCAGTTGTATAGAGCGACTGCCTCCTAAGCGCACGGACATCAATTACCGATGGCACCGTTTTTCCTACAATTTGATATTCATGCACATGATTTGCGTCTGTAGCTCAGTTGGATAGAGCGCGAGCCTCCTAAGCCCGAGGCCCCCGGTTCGAGCCCGGGCAGGCGCACCAAAAACGCTGTAATCTCAATAGATTGCGGCGTTTTTTCTCTTTGAAAATCAATGAAGGATACACTAAGATAGGAGAAAGTAAAACATGGCTTTGCCACGATTGGCACCAGATAATTATATCGAACCATTTTTCGTGTTTTCCGTTGTTTGGCACCACCTTGGCACCACGGCACTCAACCGCTTATTTGCAACCTTGATTCGATATGAGGGATGTGAGCGCGCTTAAAAGTTCCGGGGATTGCTGAAGCTGCAAGATGATACTCTGCACATCTAAGGCGGGCGCTGGCTCGGCAGGTGCTTGGACACCACCCTCGCAGGGCCGTCCATTGGGAAGTGCCACAACCAGATCGAAGTCCTGATACTCGTCGCTCAGGAAACCTTTCAGCTCGTCCCGGGACTTCTTCCATTCCCGCAGAATGTAGGCCAGCGTTTTCGGCAGCCACACTTTGCGAACGCTGCTTTCTGCTTTGGGTGTTTTCAGCACAATCACAGTGCTGGCATCTTCCAAATACATTGTGCGGGGGAACTTCTTGATGATTTCTTCTTCTCCCAAAACAGCGAGAGAGCCCTCACGCACACGCACCAGCTCTTTCTCCACACATAGATAAGCATTGTCGCTGGCAATATCTGCATCGGAAATGTGAATGTTATCCCATGTCTTGTTGCCCGCGTGCAAGCAAAAGCGCACAGACGCATACACGGCGTCTGTGCGCTTTTGCTTGGTAAGCGGCAAGGATTTGGAACCAAAACATCTCATCCCCAATATGGTCCCTTGCCAGAGGTAGAAAGAAGTTTTCGGCCTCTCGTAAACACTTCCGTGTCCCTGAGCGCCTGTCTTACTTTGACATACTCAAACTGAGCGGCATTCTTTTTCTCACGGAACGCATGAGTCCTCCTTCCCAACTGGAAAGGAGGCCTCTGCTTCATGTACGGTAAATCTCCCACCATGCCAGCCGTTTTTACATGGCTGAAGAGCCGGGATGTTTGGTACTACGCACTCTAAGCTATGACTGCGATACGAGCATTTTTCGTTTCAGCGTCTCTCGATGGAATAGATGTGGGGCGAACGGCGAGTGTTTGGAAAAATGAAAGGGGCCTCAGTCATAGCTCCGTGTCAGATCAATGGAGTCCATATCATCCGGCAGGAAGGGCACCCCTTCGCCGCTGCGCGAACGCTGGAAATGCATCTCCTCGCCGGAGGGGGAGATGAGGATCGGGAA
>CAKTEZ010000027.1 GCA_934553255.1 uncultured Oscillospiraceae bacterium | reverse complement strand
AAGATCACCGAGAAGGACTACGAGGGCGCCTATCAGGTCATCCACGAGACCTCCTCTCTGCCCGCCGTCTGCGGCCGCGTCTGCCCGCAGGAGACCCAGTGCGAGAGCAAGTGCGTCCGCGGCATCAAGGGCGAACCGGTCGGAATCGGCCGTCTCGAGCGCTTTGTCGCCGACTGGCACAACGCCAACGTCAGCGAAGCGCCCGCCAAGCCCGCCCCCAACGGCCATAAGGTCGCCGTGATCGGCTCCGGCCCCAGCGGCCTGACCTGTGCGGGCGACCTCGCCAAGAAGGGCTACGATGTTACCGTGTTCGAGGCGCTGCACCTTGCCGGCGGCGTTCTGGTCTACGGCATTCCCGAGTTCAGACTTCCCAAGGCCATCGTTCAGAAGGAAGTGGACGGCCTCAAGGCGCTCGGCGTCAAGGTCGAGACGAACATGGTCATCGGCCGCGTTGTGTCCATTGACGAGCTGATGAGCCAGTACGGCTTTGAGGCCGTGTTCATCGGCTCCGGCGCGGGCCTGCCGATGTTCATGCACATCCCCGGCGAGAACCTCTGCGGCGTGTATTCCGCCAACGAGTTCCTCACCCGCATCAACCTGATGAAGGCCTATAAGGAAAACGCCGATACGCCCATCATGCCGCTCGCGGGCAAGAAAGTCGCCGTCGTCGGTGGCGGCAATGTCGCTATGGACGCGGCGCGCTGCTCCAAGCGTCTCGGCGCGGATGTGTACATCGTCTACCGCCGCGGCATGGAGGAGCTGCCCGCCCGTCATGAGGAGGTCGAACACGCCGAGGAGGAGGGCATCGTCTTTAAGACCCTCAACAACCCCGTCCGCATCAACGGCGACGACAAGGGCTATGTTTCCTCCGTCACCTGCATCGAAATGGAGCTGGGCGAGCCGGACGCCTCCGGCCGCCGCCGTCCCGTCGAAAAGGTCGGCAGCGAGTTCGATCTTCCGGTGGACTGCGTCATCATGGCGCTCGGCACCACCCCCAACCCTCTCATCAAGAACACCACCCCGGGCCTTGAGGTCAACCGCAAGGGCGGCATCGTGGTCAACGAGGAGGGTCTGACCTCCCACGCCGGCGTGTACGCGGGCGGCGACGCCGTCACCGGCGCGGCCACCGTCATTCTTGCCATGGGCGCGGGCAAGCTCGGCGCGAAGAGCATCGACGAAGCCCTTTCCCAAAAGTAACATACATCAATTTCCATATGAAAAGAGGACGGCGCCGCCGTCCTCTTTTCATTCTGCGTCCACATCGCGGCTCCTGCCGAACACCGCGCTGTCATTGTGTTCGAAGATGTTGCTCAGCACCTTGCTGCCCAGCGTTACCGTCAGCGCCGACAGCGCGGGCTTGCTCAGCTCGGCGAGCGTATAGACCTGCCCCAACGCCACCAACGCATAGCCCGCCATCAGGTACGACGCGCTGATCCACGCGATGCATCCCCAAAGCGTCACTACATAAAGGCGGCGCGTCACGCCCATGGCTCTTGCCTGCGTCATCGTGCGCCCGCCGCGCCGTGTGCCGCGTCCAAGCAGAAAGCCGCCCGCCGCGCCCAACAGCGCCGCAAGAAATGCCGCCCTCATGATACCGCTCCTGTCAGCAGCCACGCCATGAAGGCGCCCGCCAGCGCCGAGAGCAGCTTTTCCACCGCGCCCTCCCAGCGCCGCGCGGGCTTTGCCGCCAATTCCTTCACATCGGCCTTGATCTCCCGCACATCGCTCTCCACGCGCTCCTGCCGCAGCGCCAGTATTTTCACCGAGGTCGTCAGCTCCTTCAGGTCGTTGAGCCTCTTTTCCGCCTCATCCAACCGGCGCGTGTTGCTTTTCCCGTGCGAGCGCACCTCCGCCAGATCGGCCCGCATATCCTCCATCCTTTTGTTCCCCCGATTCCTCCTTTGCGTTTCTAAAGAATAGGCAGAACGCCGACCCTTGTTGCACATTTCTGTGCCACTTCCTCGGCTCCTCGCAAAAAAAGCTTCCGACGCACGGTCGGAAGCTTTTTCGTATGCGGGGGAAATGCTTACTTCAGGCTCTCTGCCACGGCGACGGCCACCGCGACGGTCGCGCCGACCATCGGGTTGTTGCCCATGCCGAGGAAGCCCATCATCTCCACGTGCGCGGGCACGGAGGAGGAGCCGGCGAACTGGGCGTCGGAATGCATACGGCCCATGGTGTCGGTCATGCCGTAGCTGGCGGGACCGGCGGCCATGTTGTCGGGGTGCAGGGTGCGGCCCGTGCCGCCGCCGGAGGCGACGGAGAAGTACTTCTTGCCCTGCTCGATGCACTCCTTCTTATAGGTGCCGGCGACGGGATGCTGGAAGCGGGTGGGGTTGGTGGAGTTGCCGGTGATGGAAACATCCACGCCCTCGGCGTGCATGATGGCTACGCCCTCGCGCACATCGTCCGCGCCGTAGCAGCGCACATTCGCGCGCTCGCCCTCGCTGTAGCGGATCTCGCGCACGATGTTCAGCTTGCCGGTGAAGTAGTCGAACTGGGTCTGGACATAGGTGAAGCCGTTGATGCGGCTGATGATCTGCGCCGCGTCCTTGCCGAGACCGTTGAGAATGACGCGCAGCGGCTCCTTGCGGGCCTTGTTGGCGTTCTTGACGATGCCGATGGCGCCCTCGGCGGCGGCAAAGGACTCGTGACCGGCGAGGAAGGCAAAGCACTTGCTCTCGTCGCTGAGCAGCATTGCGCCGAGGTTGCCGTGACCAAGGCCGACCTTGCGGTCCTCGGCGACGGAGCCGTCGATGCAGAAGGACTGCAGGCCGACGCCGATCAGCTTCGCGGCTTCGGCGGCGGACTTCACGCCCGCCTTGAGCGCGATAGCCGCGCCCACGGTGTACGCCCAGCAGGCGTTTTCAAAGCAGATGGGCTGAATGCCCTTGACGATCTCATAGGGATCGAAGCCCTTCGCCTGGCAGATCTCGCGGCACTCCTCCACGCTCTTGATGCCGTACTGCGCGAGGACGCCGTTGATCTTGTCGATCCTTCTCTCGTAGTTTTCAAACAAAGCCATTTTTTCGTCCTCCCTTCCTTATTCCTGACGCGGGTCGATGTACTTCGCGGCGCTGTCCCACTGACCGTAGTGGCCGCGGGCCTTTTCCATCGCCGTGTTGGCATCGTCGCCCTTCTTGATGAAGTCCATCATCTTGCCGAGGTTGACGAACTCATAGCCGATGATCTCGTCCTGCGCGTTGAGCGCCATTCTGGTGCAGTAGCCCTCGGCCATTTCGAGGTAGCGCGGGCCCTTGGCGACGGTGCCGAACATCGTGCCGATCTGGCTGCGCAGACCCTTGCCGAGGTCCTCGAGGGACGCGCCGACGGCGAGGCCGTCCTCGGAGAAGGCGGACTGGGTGCGGCCGTAGACGATCTGGAGGAACAGCTCGCGCATGGCGGTGTTGATGGCGTCGCACACGAGGTCGGTGTTGAGCGCCTCAAGAATGGTCTTGCCGATGAGGATCTCGGAGGCCATGGCGGCGGAGTGGGTCATGCCGGAGCAGCCGATGGTCTCGACCAGCGCCTCCTGAATGACGCCCTCCTTCACATTGAGCGTCAGCTTGCACGCGCCCTGCTGGGGAGCGCACCAGCCGATGCCGTGGGTAAAGCCGGAGATGTCGGAAAGCTGCTTGGCCTGCACCCACTTGCCCTCCTCGGGAATGGGGGCGGGACCGTGATATGCGCCCTTGGCGACCGGACACATATGCTGAACTTCGGTCGTGTAAATCATGGTGATCTTCCTTTCTTATTATAGAAGCCTGCCGCGGCGGACAGACTTCTGATGGACTACCCGCATTGTACCAAATGTCGCGCACATTTGCAAGCCGTATTTCGTCCCCCTCCATGCCGCTTCCACTTTGTGCCAAATGCTGACCTTTTTCGGCTGAAATTGTACAATGTGACAACAGGCTATTTTCTGACGTTGTATATTTTATCAAATTTGCCCTCTTGACGAATACGGTCCCGCGCGCTACAATAACACCATCAAATATGACAGATACATGAGGAGTTCTAATACAATGTTCCGTTTTGCTGATACAAAAAAGAATAACGGTGCTTGTGTTGCCGCTGTCGCCTGTGCAGAGGCGTTCTCCTCCTGCGCCAACGGCATGATGGGCATTATTATGATGGACGCTGCTGCCGCGGCGTCCATTCTGCTTTGCCTGTCCATTTGCGGTCTGCACGTTTGGGCGCTGTCTATTCTGGGCATTCTGGTTTTCGTTCATTTGCCGCACTTGGGAAAACGCGAGCGTTCGTATTGATTTGATTCGGTACAGCAAAGCGATTTCGCCAAGTCGGCGGGGTCGCTTTTTTGTATAAATAACAACATCATTCACAAAATTTTTATGGAAAAGGAGAACACAAAATGAAGAAGAAATTTGCAGCCATGTTCATGGCGGCCGCGATGGTATTTACCATGGCAGCCTGCGGCCAGAAGGCCGACACCCCCAGCACTCCCGACGCGGACAACTCCGGCGATCAGTCCGGCGCGGAAGTCCAGACCTTTGTTCTCGGCTCCTGCGGCCCGCTGACCGGCAGCGCCGCCATCTACGGCCAGGCCGTCGTTCAGGGCGCTGAGCTTGCCGTGGAGGAGATCAACGCCAGCGACTCCACGATCAAGTTCACCTTCCTCAAGCAGGACGATGAGGCCGATGGCGAGAAGGCGCTCAACGCCTACAACACCATGCTCGACGACGGCATGCAGGTCCTCGTCGGCCCCACCACCACCGGCGCGTCCCTCACCGTTTCCGACCAGACGAACGCGGACCGCGTATTCATGCTGACTCCGTCCGCCTCCTCCCCCGATGTGACCAAGGACAAGGACAATGTTTTCCAGGTCTGCTTCACCGACCCCAACCAGGGTACGGGCGCTGCGGACTACATCGCTGAGAATATGCCCGGCGCAAAGGTCGCCGTCATCTACCGCAACGACGATGCCTATTCTCAGGGCATCCGCGACACCTTCGTGAAGGAAGCCGCCGCCAAGGACGCGTTTGAGGTCGTCAATGAGACCACCTTCACCGAGGCCACCTCCACCGACTTCAATGTCCAGCTCACCGCCGCCAAGAACGCCGGCGCCGACCTCGTGTTCCTCCCCATCTACTACCAGCCCGCCTCCGTCATTCTCGGTCAGGCAAAGGCCATGGGCTATGCGCCCACCTTCTTCGGCGTGGACGGCATGGACGGCATCCTCACCATGGAAAACTTTGACGCCTCCCTCGCCGAGGGCGTTATGCTCCTGACCCCGTTCTCCGTCAACTCCGAGGACGCTGCCACCCAGAGCTTCGTCAAGACCTACACCGAGAAGTTCGGCGTGGAACCCAACCAGTTCGCTGCCGACGCCTATGACGGTGTTTACATCGTCAAGGCCGCGCTCGAGAAGGCCGGCTGCACCGCCGATATGAGCGCCGCCGACATCTGCGAGGCCCTCATCTCCGTGATGCCCAGCCTCAGCGTGGACGGTCTCACCGGTAAGGCGATGACCTGGAACGCCGAGGGCGAGGTCTCCAAGGCGCCTCTCGCCGCCGTCATCGAAAACGGCGAATATGTCATGAAGTAAACGACCCCAAGCAAAAACCGCCTATTCTCTCTCAATTCGGGCCCCAGCTGTCGGGAGCGCAGGCTCCCGACGGCTTCGGCTCATTCTATGGCGGAAACGACGGCAGGAGCCGGTGTTGTCTGCCCTTGTTTCTGCCACAGAAAACAGATCGGAAAAAGAGGTGTCTTTTCTATGGAATTTTTATCCTACCTCATCAGCGGCATTAGTCTCGGCAGCGTGTACGCTATCATCGCGCTCGGCTACACGATGGTCTACGGCATCGCCAAAATGCTGAACTTCGCCCACGGCGATGTCATCATGATCGGCGGCTACATCTCCTTCTGCGCCATGCTTTACCTCGGCCTGCCGAATATCGTGGCGGTATTGCTGGCCGTCGTCGTCTGTACGCTCCTCGGCATCGTCATTGAACGACTGGCGTATAAGCCGCTGCGCTCCGCGCCCAGCCTTGCCGTACTCATCACCGCCATCGGCGTGAGTTATTTTCTCCAGAACTCCGCGCTTCTGATCTGGAAGGCGGCGGCCAAGACCTATCCGTCGGTGGTCGAGGGAACGGCGAGCCTGTTCGACGGGCAGCTCTCGATCTCCTACATCTCGATCCTTACCATCGCCGCCTGCATCGTCATTATGATCGCGCTGACGCTGTTCGTCAGCAAGAGCAAGATGGGCAAGGCCATGCGCGCCTGCTCGGAGGATAAGGCCGCCGCCCAGCTCATGGGCATCAATGTCAACGCGACCATCTCCGCGACCTTCGCCATCGGCTCCGCGCTCGCGGCGATCGCGGGCGTGCTGCTCTGCTCGTTCAATACATCCCTGATGCCCACCACCGGCTCCATGCCCGGCATCAAGGCGTTTACCGCCGCCGTGTTCGGCGGCATCGGTTCCATCCCCGGCGCGTTCCTCGGCGGGCTGCTGCTCGGCGTTATCGAGGCGATGGCGAAGGCGTACATCTCCACGAACCTTTCCAACGCCATCGTTTTCGCGGTTCTGATCGTGGTCCTGCTCGTCAAGCCCGCGGGTCTGCTCGGCAAGTATGTGCCGGAGAAAGTGTGAGGTGGCGACTGTGACAAAGCTGACAACGAAATTCAAGTCCCTGAAAAAGACCACCAAGGTCGATTTTGCGACCTACCTCTGCGTCATCGCGGCGTTCGTCGTGCTGACCGTCCTCAAGGACGGCGGTGCGCTCAACCGCAAAACGCTCGGCCTGCTCGTGCCGATCTGCTGCTATATGTCCATGGCCGTCTCGCTGAACCTGACCGTCGGCATTCTCGGTGAGCTGAGCCTCGGTCACGCGGGCTTCATGAGCGTGGGCGCGTTCGCGGGCGTTATCACCTCGCAGAGCCTGCTCACCGCGATCCCCAGCGCGCCCGTCCGCCTTGCCGTCGCCATGGCGGTCGGCGCCATCTTTGCCGCCATCGTCGGCGTGCTGGTCGGTACGCCGGTGCTGCGGCTGCAGGGCGACTACCTTGCCATCGTGACTCTTGCCTTTGGCGAGATCATCGTGGACCTCATCAACTGCCTGCTCGTCGGCTACGATTCCAACGGCCTGCACATTCTCTTCAATCCCTCCGGCACCAAGACCGTCGACGATCTCGGCCTCGACGCGGCGGGCTATGCCATCATCAAGGGCGCGCAGGGCGCGACCGGCACCAAGACCATCGCTTCCTTTACGGCGGGCTTTATCCTCGTTATGGTCACGCTCGTCATCGTGCTCAACCTCACGCGCTCCCGCGCGGGCCGCGCGATCATGGCCATCCGCGACAACCCCATCGCCGCGCAGTCCGTGGGCCTCAACCTCACGAAGTATAAGCTCATGGCGTTTGTCACCTCCGCCGCGCTCGCGGGCGCGTCCGGCGCGCTCTACGGCCTGAACTACTCCTCGCTGCAGGCGGTCAAGTTCAACTTCAACACCTCGGTCCTCATTCTGGTGTTCGTCGTGCTCGGCGGTCTCGGCAATATCTGGGGCAGCCTGCTGGCTGCCGCCGCGCTGACCGTTCTGCCCGAGGCGCTCCGCCAGTTCGCGGACTACCGCATGCTGGTCTACGCCATCGTGCTGATCCTCGTGATGCTCGCCACCAACAACCCGCAGTTCAAGACCTTCTTTGCAAAGCTGCTCCCGCACCGGCACAGCGCCGAAGATAAGGAGGACTGACCATGACGCAGAAAACAAAACTCGTTCCCGTCGTCCGCAACACGGCGTACCTGCCTGAGCGCGACGCGGATAAATCGCCTGTTCTCGAATGCATCGACCTCGGCGTCACCTTCGGCGGCCTTAAGGCGGTGGACGATTTCACCATTACCATCGGCCGCACGGAGATCGCGGGGCTGATCGGGCCGAACGGCGCGGGCAAGACCACCATCTTCAATCTGCTCACCCGTGTCTACCAGCCGACCCACGGCACCATCCTGCTCAACGGCAAGGACATTCACGGCCTGACCACCGCGCAGATCAACCGTGCGGGCATCGCGCGCACCTTCCAGAATATCCGCCTGTTCCAGAACCTTACGGTCGAGGAAAACATCACCACCGCCATGGACACGCAGATGCACTACAACATGGCCGAGGGCATTCTTCGCCTGCCGCGCTTCTGGCATGAGGAGCGCGTGGTCCATGAGCGCGCGATGGAGCTGCTCTCTATCTTCAACATGGAGCATCTGGCGGGCGCCAAGGCGGGCAGCCTGCCCTACGGCGCGCAGCGCCGTCTGGAGATCCTCCGCGCGCTGGCGACGAATCCCTGCCTGCTGCTTCTCGACGAGCCTGCCGCGGGCATGAACCCCAGCGAGACGGCGGAGCTGATGGAGAATATCCGCTCCATCCGCGACACCTTTAAGATCGCGGTGCTGCTCATCGAGCACGACATGAACCTCGTCATGAACATCTGCGAGGGCATCGCCGTGCTGAACTTCGGGCGCATCATTGCCAAGGGTTCGCCCGACGACATTCAGAATAACCCCGAGGTCATTGAGGCATACCTCGGCCGGAAGAAGGAGGCGTAAACGATGAGCTGCATCTTACAGGTCAACGACATCCATGTCTATTACGGCAGCATCCACGCCGTCAAGGGCGTTTCCTTTGCGGTCAACGAGGGCGAGGTCGTCACGCTCATCGGCGCGAACGGCGCGGGCAAATCCACCATTCTGAACACCGTTTCCGGCCTTCTGCATCCCAAGTCCGGCAGCGTGGTCTTTGAGGGACACGATCTCAAGGGCGTCGCGCCGCACAAGATCGTTGAACACGGTCTCGCGCAGGTCCCCGAGGGGCGTCATGTCTTTTTACAGATGACCGTCGAGGAAAATCTGGAGATGGGTGCGTACACCCGCCCCAATTCCACCGTCGCCTCGGGCATTGCCGATGTGTACGAGCGCTTCCCGCGCCTTGCCGAGCGCCGCCGCCAGATCGCCGGTACGCTCTCCGGCGGCGAGCAGCAGATGCTCGCCATGGGCCGCGCGCTCATGAGCAAGCCGAAGCTTCTTATGCTCGACGAGCCGTCCATGGGTCTCGCGCCCATTCTGGTCGAACAGATCTTTGATATTATCCGCGAGCTGCACGCTGCGGGTACGACCATCCTGCTCGTGGAGCAGAACGCGCAGGCGGCGCTTTCCGTCGCCGACCGCGCCTATGTTCTGGAGACCGGCCGCATCTCCCTCACCGGTACCGGTGCGGAGCTGATGGCGAGCGACGCGGTACGCAAGGCTTACCTCGGCGGCTGAGCGTGCGCCGAAAGCAAATGCAAGAGAGGAGGTCCGCGCATTTTGCGCGGACCTCCTCTCTTGCGTTAAGAAGCTCCTTACAGGCTCTTCTCGTAGCTCTCGATCATCTTCTTGACCATCTGGCCGCCGACGCTGCCGGCCTCGCGGGAGGTCAGGTCGCCGTTGTAGCCGTCCTTGAGATTGACGCCGACTTCGCTGGCGGCTTCCATCTTGAACTTATCCATCGCGGCGCGGGCCTGAGGGACATTGAGCTTGTTGGTATTCTTGCTGGACATAATGATTTTCTCCTTTTCGTTTGTTCGTGTTGGTTGGATACGTCTTTTTGGGTATCGCAAACATAGCTTTGCCGAAAATTTCGGCGGTATGCGAAACGAACAACGGTAAGTTTTGTAAAAAACGACAGAAAATGAAAAGGAGAAAAACGATCGGCTCAATCGAACTCCAACGCCGTTTCGCCCTGCGGCAGGACCGCGCCGACAATGGCGCTCCACGGCGCGAAGCCGCGCAGCCTTTCCAGCAGCGCCTCCGCGTCCGCGCGCGGCAGAGAAACGAGCAGTCCGCCCGAGGTCTGCGGGTCGGCGGCAAGGTCGAGCCTTGCGCGCTGCGCGCCGTCAAGGACCCTGAGGTGCGGCTTGACATAATCGCGGTTGCGGTATGCGCCGCCCGGCACGATGCCCATGTCGGCCAGCTCCTCCGCCTGCGGGAGCAGCGGAAGCGCCGCGCCGTGCAGCCGAATGGTGACGCCGGAGCCGCTTGCCATCTCGTAGCCGTGGCCGAGCAGACCGAAGCCGGTCACATCGGTGCAGGCGTGGACATTCGCCGTTTCGCGCACGGCCTGCGCTGCCTTGGCGTTGAGCGCCGCCATGCTTGCGTACGCCGCGCCGCGGGCTTCGTCCGAGGCCAGCTCCGCCTTGAGCGCGGTGGTGATGACGCCGACGCCGAGCGCCTTGGTCAGCACCAGCACGTCGCCGGGCTGCGCGCCGACATTCTTGAGAATATGCTGCGGATGGACAAAGCCGGTGACGCACAGGCCGTATTTCGGCTCGTCGTCCTGAATGGTGTGGCCGCCCGCGATGACGCAGCCAGCCTCCACCGCCTTGTCGTGTCCGCCCTCCAGAATGGCGCGGACCATATCGAGCGGGAGACAGCTCGGCACGCACAGCAGGTTCATCGCCAGCTTCGGCACGCCGCCCATGGCATACACATCCGACAGGGCGTTTGCCGCGGCGATCTGTCCGAAGAGGTAAGGATCGTCCACGATGGGGGTAAAGAAGTCCACCGTCTGGATCACGGCTACATCCTCCGACACGCTGTATACACAGGCGTCGTCACTGCTGTCGTAGCCCACCAGCAGCCGCGGATCAAACACATTCGGCAGGTCCGCTAAAATAGTCGATAGGGCGCCCGGCCCCAGCTTGGCCGCTCACCCGGCCGCCGAGGTCATGCGCGTCAAACGCAGATCGCGCTCCTTGTCCATGGCTGTCATCCCCTTTCGTTCGAAAGTAAAATAAAGTTACATGACCGCTCCGGCCTGCTCCCGCACGAGGTCGGCAAAGGAGCGGGCCAGCTCGCTCATGGAGCTTTTTTTGCGCCACGCCATGTAGATGCTGCGGCGGATGGGCTGCTCGTCCAGCTCGAAGCGGAGAACTCTGCCGCTGGCGGCATATTCCTCCACCGCGAGGGAGGAGAGAATGGAAACGCCCACGCCCTCGGCCACCAGCCGCTGCAGCACGGTGGGGTCGGAAACATACGCCGCGGTGTGGATCACATGGGGATCAAGGCGGATTTCGGTGAGATAGTTGTCGATAAGCTTCTGCGTGCCGGACCCGCGTTCGCGGAAAATGACCGGCTCGCCGAACAGCTCGCGTCCCAGCACGCCGCGTGCGCGCAGCGCCGCAAAGCGGGGCGTGTTGGGCGTGATCATCACGAGATGGTCCTCGGCGATCGGCTCGTAGATAAGGTCCTGCCGGTCGTCGGCGCTGCCGACGAAGGCGAGCTGCACGTCGCCGTCGAGCAGCAGCTGCTGCACCGCGGCGCTGTCGCCGCACGAGAGCGTGCAGCGGCTGTCCGGCCGCGCCTTGGCGAAGGCGGCCATATAGTGCGGCAGAAGGCTCTGCGCGGGTACGGTGGAGGCGCCCAGCGACAGCTCGCGCGCCGGATCGCCCATCACATCGGAGCGCAGGGCGCTGCATCGGGCGAGGATCTCCTGCGCGTCATGGTAGACGCGCCGCCCGTCGGCGGTGAGGGTCAGCCGGCGCTTGGATACGCGGCGCAGCAGCACCGTGCGGAGCGACTCCTCCAGCGCCTGTACATTGCCGCTGACGGTGGATTGGGCGAGGAAGAGCTTTTCGGCGGCGGCGGTAAAGCTGCCGCAGTCCACCACGGTGACAAAAATTTCCAGTTGCCGGAGATTGATGTTGTCCATGCCCGTTTCCTCCCGCGCGGTATTGTTTCCTTTATCATTGTAGAGAATGCAGAGGGCTTTGTCAAACCGTTTCACGGAAAAATGCGAACAAGTTATCGAAAAAGCCGATGAAAATTGCGGAATGCGCGGAAAAATGCGTTTTCAAAGCGGTTCGAATGTGCTATGATGGCAAAAAAGCAAGAGGCGGAGGAGAAAGGACCATGATCTATCTCGACAACGCCGCGACCACGCTCCGCAAGCCGCCGGAGGTGGTGGACGCGGTGGTGCGCGCGATGACGAGCTTCGGCAACTGCGCGCGCGGGACGCACGAGGGCGCGCTGGCGGCGGCCCGCACGATCTACGACGCGCGCTGTAAAGCGGCGGCGCTGTTCGGCTGTCCGCGCGCCGACCATGTCGCCTTTACCGCCAATTCGACCGAGGCGCTGAACATCGCCATCAACGGTCTTATCCGTGCGGGCGACCATGTGATCTCCACCGATTTAGAACACAATTCCGTGCTGCGCCCGCTCTACCGCCTGCGGGACGAGCGCGGCGTTTCGCTCGACTTCGTTCCGGCGGATCGGCAGGGGAGGATCGACTACGCGGATTTTGAACGCCTCCTGCGTCCCAACACCCGCGCCATTGTCTGCACCCATGCCTCGAACCTCACGGGGAACGCCGTGGACCTTGCGCGCGTGGGCGGACTCGCGCGGGAGCGTGGGGTCCTTTTTCTTGTGGACGCGTCGCAGAGCGCGGGCGTGCTGCCCATCGACATGGAGCGTATGCACATCGACATGCTGTGCTTCACGGGACACAAGTCGCTCATGGGGCCGCAGGGCACGGGCGGGCTGTGTCTGCGCGGCAGCCTTGACATTCTGCCGTGGAAGGTCGGCGGGACGGGCGTGCAGACCTATTCCGAGCGCCAGCCGGAGCAGCTTCCCGTGCGGCTCGAGGCGGGGACGCTCAACGGACACGGCATCGCGGGGCTGAGTGCGGCGCTGGACTTTGTCATGCGGACGGGGATCGATGCCATTCACGCGCACGAGACGGCGCTCATGCGGCGCTTCTACGAGGGCGTGAGGGCGCTTCCGAATGTGACGGTCTACGGCGATTTTACGCACGAGCGCACGGCGGTGGTCGCGCTGAACATCGCCGGCTGCGGCTCCGGCGAGATCGCCGACGCGCTGAGCGAGGACTACGGCATCGCCACGCGCCCGGGCGCGCACTGCGCGCCGCGGCTGCACCGCGCGCTCGGCACGGAGGAGCAGGGCGCGGTGCGCTTCAGCTTCGGCTGGTACAACACGGAGGAGGAGACCGACGCGGCGATCCGCGCGGTGGAGGAGCTGGCGCGATGAGAGAGAAGAAGCTGTGGCTGGTCGTCACCTTTCACACCACCGCCGCCGCCATCGGCATGGAGAAGCTTTGCGCCGCGCGCGGCCTTGCGGGGCGGCTCATTCCCGTTCCGCGCGCGCTGACCGCGGACTGCGGCATGGCGTGGCGTGCGGAGACCGCCATGCGCGCCGCGCTTGAAGCGCTCGCCGCCGCCGATGGGCTGGAGGTCGAGGGCTTTTACGAGCTGGAGCTGTGAGGGAAAGGGAAAAGAGCGGGGGATATCATCGGGAAAACCGATGATATCCCCCGCTTCTTCGGAGAAATCCGTTTGCCATTTTTTCGCGGCTTCTTTATACTATGGCCATCAGTATCTTTTTCAGAGAATAACGAAAAAGAAAAAGACAGGAGTGTTGAGAAAATGAAAAAGATCCAATGGGGCGTCGTTGCCGCAGGCGCGGCCGTCGGCCCTGCCGCCCTCGTTCTTTCGGCGATGGGCAACCCCGCCAACATGGGCTTCTGCATTGCCTGCTTCCTGCGCGACATCGCGGGCGCCTGCGGCCTGCACGGAGCCGTCAAGGTGCAGTACGTCCGTCCGGAGATCATCGGCCTCGTTCTTGGCGCGTTCATTATGTCCGTTGCAGGCAAGGAGTTCAAGGCCCGCGCCGGTTCCTCTCCCGCGGTGCGCTTTGTGCTCGGTGCGTTCGTCATGATCGGTGCGCTGGCCTTCCTCGGCTGCCCGCTGCGTATGGTCCTCCGCCTCGGCGGGGGCGACCTGAACGCGCTCGTCGGCCTTGTCGGCTTTTTCCTCGGCATTCTCATCGGCGTGGCGTGCCTCAAGCGCGGCTTTTCGCTCAGACGCTCCTATGAAGCGGGCAATTCCGAGGGCGGCGTGCTGCCGACCGTGATGGCGGCGCTCCTCGTCCTCGTGCTGACCGTTCCCGCGCTCTTCAAGTTCTCCGAGGCCGGTCCCGGCTCCATGCGCGCGCCGTTCTGGATCGCGCTCGTCATTGCGCTGGTCGTCGGCGCGCTGGCGCAGAAGAGCCGCCTGTGCATGGTCGGCGGTCTGCGCGACGCCGTGATGCTCAAGGATTTCCACCTGCTCTACGGCTTCGCGGCGATCTTTGCCGTCACCCTTGTCGGCAACCTCGTCCTGCATAAATTCAACCTCGGCTTCGCGCTCCAGCCCGTCGCGCACAGCGCGCACCTCTGGAACCTGCTGGGCATGGTACTCGTCGGCTGGGGCAGCGTGCTTCTCGGCGGCTGCCCGCTGCGCCAGCTCATTCTGGCGGCGCAGGGCAACGGCGACAGCGCCGTGACCGTGTTCGGCATGATCGTCGGCGCGGCGTTCGCGCACAACTTCGGCCTTGCCGGAAACCCCGACAGCAAGAACGATGCCGGTCAGCTCGTGGTCGGCGGTATCTCCAACGCGGGCAAGGCCGCCGTCATCATCGGCTTTGTCGTGCTGCTGGTCATCGCTCTTTGGAATATGCCCAAGAAGGAGGCTGCGAAATGATCGACGCGAGAGGCTATTCCTGCCCCATGCCCGTGGTCATGGTGCAGAACGAGGTCAGGAAGAACGCGCCCGACACGCTCGAGGTGCTGGTGGACAGCCGGACCTGCGTGGAGAATGTGACCCGCTTCGGCGAGAAGCAGGGCTACACCGTCTCCTGCACGAGCGAGGACGGCGATTTCCGCCTGACGCTGAAAAAGTAAAAACGCAAACACGAAGGGATACCGCTCCTCGGAGCGGTATCCCTTTTTGCACCGGTATGGAGGAAAACGGAGAAACGGCTTGCGCCGGCCTCAGTTTTTCAGGCTGTGGAGCGGGGCGGGGATACGCCCGCCGCGGGCGATGAAATCGGCGCTGGAATAGGGGTGAACGGCCTGCACCGGCGCGGAGCCGAGCAGCCCGCCGAACTCCACTGTGTCGCCGACACGGCAGCCGGGGGCGGGGATGACGCGAACGGCGGTGGTCTTGGTGTTGACCATGCCGATGGCGGCCTCGTCCGCGATGATGGCGGCAATGGTCTCGGCGCTCGTGTCGCCGGGGACGGCGATCATATCAAGTCCCACGGAGCAGACGCAGGTCATGGCTTCGAGCTTATCGAGCGTGAGCGCGCCGGAGGAGACGGCGGCGATCATGCCCTCGTCCTCGCTGACGGGGATGAAGGCACCGGACAGGCCGCCCACGGAGCTGGACGCCATCACGCCGCCCTTTTTTACCGCGTCGTTGAGGAGCGCGAGCGCGGCGGTGGTGCCGTGCGTGCCGCAGACCTCGAGGCCCATTTCCTCTAAAATGCGCGCCACGCTGTCGCCGACGGCGGGGGTGGGGGCGAGGGAAAGGTCCACGATGCCGAACGGCGTGTCGAGCCGACGGCTGGCCTCCTGCGCGACGAGCTGGCCCATGCGGGTGATGCGGAACGCGGTCTTTTTCACCGTCTCCGCCACGACATCAAAGGGCTGGCCCTTTACATTCCGGAGCGCGTGGTACACCACGCCGGGGCCGGAGACGCCCACGTTGATGACCTTTTCCGGCTCGCCGACGCCGTGGAACGCGCCCGCCATAAAGGGGTTGTCCTCCACCGCGTTGCAGAACACCACCAGCTTGGCGCAGCCGAAGCCGCCGCGGTCGGCGGTGCGTTCCGCAGTCTCCTTGACGATGCGCCCCATGAGCGCGACCGCGTCCATATTGATGCCCGCCTTGGTCGAGCCGACGTTGACGGACGAGCAGACGAGGTCGGTCGTGGCCAGCGCCTCGGGAATGGCGGCGATGAGGCGGCGGTCGGCTTCGGTCATGCCCTTTTGCACGAGCGCGGAAAAGCCGCCGATGAAGTTGACCCCAACGGCCTTGGCCGCGCGGTCGAGCGCGGCGGCAAAGGGAACGTAGTCCGCCGTTTCGGACGCGGCGGCCACGAGCGCGATGGGGGTGACGGAAATGCGCTTGTTGACGATGGGAATGCCGAATTCGCGCTCGATGTCCTCTCCGGTTTTGACGAGGTTCTCCGCGCAGCGCGCGATCTTATCGTAGATCTTCGCACAGGCGGCCTTTGCGTCGCAGTCGGCGCAGGAGAGTAGGGAGATGCCCATGGTGATGGTGCGGATGTCAAGATGCTGACGGTCGATCATCTGGACGGTAGACAGCACGTCGTTTTGGTTGAGCATAGCGCAGACCTCCTTCGCTCAGATGCGGTGCATGGCGTTGAAGGTGTCCTCCCGCTGGATGCGGACGGAGAGGGCGTGCTCCGTGCCATAGGCCTCCAGACGGTCGGCGATCTCCGGAAAGGAGACCGTGCAGGCGGAAATATCCACCAGCAGGACCATGGTGAAGTAGCCCTGCTCGAGAATGGTCTGGCTGATGTCGAGAATGTTGATGTTATACTCCGAGAGCAGGGCGCAGACCGAGGCGATGATGCCGACGCGGTCTTTGCCGAGAACGGTGACGATGGCTTTCATGGCGAACGCTCCTTTTTTAGTCGTGTTTGCCATTATAACAGAAAAACGGAGCGGAGTAAATATCCCGAAGCCCCGCAGCGAGAGACTTCGGGATATTTTTCTCTTGTGCGCCCGCCTCGCTTCCGTTATAATAGGACACGGTGATGTATATGAACTTGCTCCGCTGCCCCGTCTGCCGCGAGCCGCTGCAAACGGAGGGCCGCACCGCGCGCTGCGCGAACGGTCACGCCTTCGACTTTGCGAAGGAGGGCTACATCAATCTGCTTGCCGGTTCGCACAAGGCCGGCTCCGCCACCGGAGACAGCCGCACGATGGCGCTCGCACGCCGCGCGTTTCTGGACAAGGGCTATTTTGCTCCGCTGCGCGGCGCGGCGGCGGAGAGCATGGGACGCTTTGCCGCGCAGGGCGCGGCGCTGGACATCTGCTGCGGCGAGGGCTATTATTCCTCTGCGCTTCGGGCGGCGGGGAACGAGGTCTACGCCTTTGACCTTTCCAAGGAGATGGTGCGCCTTGCTGCCAGACGCGGCGGCGCGCGCTGCTTCGTCGCCAACATCTCCGCCATTCCGCTGCCGGATGAGTGCATCCACGCGGCGATCCATTTGTTCGCGCCGTTTCATGACGCGGAGTTTTCGCGTATCCTGCGCCCCAACGGCGCGCTGCTCACGGTCGTCCCGGGGCGGCGGCACCTGATGGGCATGAAGGAGGTCCTCTACGACGCGCCCTATGAAAACGACGAGGCGCCGCCGACCGCGCCCTCGTTCGTGATCGCGGAGCGGCGCACGGTCCGCGCCGACATGACAATCTGCGGACGGGAGGACATTGCCGCCCTTCTCAACATGACGCCCTACGGTGTGCGCTCCCCGCGCGCGGGCATCGAGCGGCTGTTGGCGCTCGATGAGCTGCACACTCCGCTGGAGTTTATCCTCTACATCCTGCGGAAACGGACGGATTAGACGGCGGAAATGGCAAAAAACGGCTTGTTTTCCGCAAGGCCGTGTAGTATAATATCCGTTACGATTATGCACTTTCCGCGGCGCGGTACCGCGCCGCCGCACCAAATACGAAAGAGCGAGGGAAAAAGCTATGAACATGATCCAAAGCGCAAAGGACCAGATCGCCGCCCTGACGCGCAGCGCCTACCGCGCCGCCGTGCAGGAGGGCCTGCTTCCCGACGGTGTGGAAACCGTCCCTGCGGTCGAGATCCCCAAGGATACCGCCAACGGCGACTACACCACCACATTTTGCCTGGCCGCGTCCAAGGCGATGCACAAAAACCCGCGCGAGGTGGCTGCCATTCTCACGCAGCACATGGATCTCAGCGGCACCTATTTCACCTCCGTTGCGATTGCCGGTCCCGGCTTTTTGAACTTCCGCCTCGGCGAAAAGTGGTACGCCGATGTCATCGCGGACATGGAACGCGAGACGGACGATTACGGACGCGGCGAGGGACTCAAGGGCAAGAAGATCATGGTCGAGTTCGTCTCCGCCAATCCCACCGGCCCCATGCACATGGGCAACGCTCGCGGCGGCGTGTTGGGCGATACGCTTGCAAGCGTGCTGGACTGGTCCGGTGCGGATGTGTGGCGCGAGTTCTACGTCAACGATTTTGGCAATCAGATCGAAAAATTCGCCAAGAGCATTGAAGCCCGCTACTTCCAGATCATCAAGGGCGAGGACGCCGTCGAGTTCCCCGAGGACGGCTATCACGGCGACGACATCAAGGAGCTGGCGCAGGCGTTTTATGCCGAGCACGGCGAGAGCTACATGGACAAGACCGAGGCAGAGCGTCACGCTGACATGGCCCGCTTCGGCCTCGACCGCAACATTCCCAAGATGAAGACCGACCTTGAACGCTACGGCATCAAGTTCGACGAGTGGTTCTTCGAGTCCTCCCTGCACGAGTCCGGCTTCGTCGCTGACACAGCGAAAAAGCTCACCGATCTCGGCTGGACCTACGAGAAGGACGGCGCGCTCTGGGTCAAGACCGCGGAGATCATGCGCGACCAGTACCGCAAGCAGGGCAAGAAGGACGAGGACATCGATAAGCTCGGCCTGAAGGACGACGTGCTGCGCCGCGCCAACGGCTTCTACACCTATCTCGCCGGCGACATCGCCTACCACCGCAACAAGTTCGAGGTCCGCGGCTTCGATAAGGTCATCAACATCTGGGGCGCCGACCACCACGGCCATGTCGCCCGCCTCAAGGGCGCGATCGACGCGCTGGGTCTCGACGGCACGAATCGTCTGGATATCGTGCTCATGCAGCTCGTCAAGCTCGTGCGCGACGGCGAGGTGGTGCGTATGTCCAAGCGCACCGGCAAGACCATTTCCCTTTCCGACCTGCTCGATGAAATTCCGGTCGACGCCTGCCGCTACTTCTTCAACGCCAAGCCCGATACCCAGATGGACTTTGACCTCGGCCTCGCCGTGCGCGAGGACAGCGAGAACCCCGTTTACTATATCCAGTACGCCTATGCGCGTATCTGCAGCCTGCTCAAGACGATGGCGGACGAGGGCCGCGGCGTTCCCGCCGCGGACAAGGCGGACCTGTCTCTCCTCTCCGGCGAGCAGGAGCGCGCGCTCATCAAGGAGCTGGCGAATTTCAGCGAGGAGATCCGCATGGCCGCGCGCGACTACGATCCGAGCTACATCAACCGCTACCTGCTGCGGCTCGCCGGTGCGTTCCACCGCTTCTACAACGCCTGCCGCATCAAGGGTGAAGCGGACGATGTGGCGAATGCCCGCCTGCTGCTTGCCGCGGCGACGCGCCAGGTGCTCGCCAACGGCCTCGGCATTCTCGGCCTGAGCAAGCCCGAGAAGATGTAAGACGCAAACGCGCAACATTATAATATATAAAGGAAAGAGGGCGGCGCAGCCGCCCTCTTTCCTTTACCCCATCAGCAGCCGCACCGCGGCGGCGGAGGAGAGGAACATCACCGCGTCCGCGCAGAGCGAGGCGGGGATGGTGTAGCGCGTTTTGACAATGCCGACCGAGCCAAAGTAGATGGCGATGGTATAGAAGGTGGTTTCGCTTGACCCCAGCATGACCGCTGCCACGCGGCCGATGTAGCTGTCGGGGCCGTAGGTCGCCATCAGCTCGCTGCCGACGGCCAGCGCGCCGCTGCCGGAAATGGGGCGGATAAAAAGCAGGGGGGCAGTCTCCGGCGGAATGCCGACCGCTTCGAGCGCGGGTGCGAGCAGCGCGCCGAGATATTCCATTGCGCCCGACGCGCGGAACATGTACACCGCCGTCAGCAGCGCGATGAGGGAGGGGAGGATGTGGACCAGCACGCTCAGCCCCTCCTCCGCCCCCTTGGTGAGCGCCGCGTAAACGTCCACCCGCTTTCCCGTCGCATAGCAGGCGGTGAAGCACAGCAGCACGGGGACGATCAGCGTGGAAAGGGACACCGCTTCACCCCCTCCAGACCCGCGCAAGCAGCTTCGCGGCGGCAAGCCCCGTGAGGACGGAGAGCAGCGAGGCGAGCCAGACGGCGGGAAGAATATCGAACGGATCGGCGCAGCCGAGCGCGCTGCGGACGCCCGCGACCGTGGTGGGGAGGAGCTGAATGGACGCGGAGTTGAGCACCACGAGCAGGCACAGCTCATGCGACGCCGTCCCGCCGCAGCCGCGCGCCATGCGGCGCGCGGCACGGATGCCCAGCGGCGTCGCCGCGTTGCCCAGTCCGAGAATGTTGGCGGAGAGGTTGGCGGAGATGGCGGCGAGCGTTTCGCTGTCGCGGCTGGCCTCCGGCAGCAGCCGCCGCAGCAGCGGACGGAACAGCCGCGCGAGCGCGGCGGACAGGCCGCACTGGTCCATGACCTCCATCACGCCGGTCCAAAGGCACAGAATGCCCGCCATCGCCACGCACAGCTCCACCGCGGCGCTTGCGCCCTCCAGCGCGGCGTTTCCCAGTCCGCCGATGCTTCCGGTCAGCACGCCGAACACGAGCGAGACCGCCACCATTCCCGTCCAGAGCCAAGCCATCGCCATGAAAATACCCCCTCAAAAAGCCTGTTTCGGCCTATTCTATGACCGCGCGGCGGGGGAGTATGCCCAGCGGACGAAACGGCCAAAAAATCTTTTGGAATTTCTAAAAAAATTTCAAAAAAGCCCTTGACTTTGCGAGGCTTATCTTGTATGATAGGCAGGTCCGCGAATGGGAGTATCCTGCCCAGAGGCGGGCAAAACTGCGATGAACCGGGAGATTGCTCAGGGCTTCTGAGGTAACTTCCGGGGAGTATGTCCGAGAATCGGGCGG
>CAKTEZ010000026.1 GCA_934553255.1 uncultured Oscillospiraceae bacterium | reverse complement strand
CTTGCGATGACGCAGACGCCACGGCAGCTCGATACCACCGAGGACGATGTCCGAGAGGAAGTTGCCGCGGATTACGCACCGAAAATGGAGCTGTGATGCAAATACAGCGTAAGCGCAATGGATCAGCCGCTTTGCGAATCGCAGGGCGGCTGATTTTTTCATTCCCTTGCCTGTTGGCTGCGGACGGCATAGCCGCTTTGGTGGTATCGCTTCTGTTTTGCCATGCTTCTTCGTTAGACTTGGTGAATAGCTTTCCGCGCCTTCTTCCGGTATGCTTTGCTTGCAAAATCGAGGAAAGGAGCAGAACCGATGGAGGGAAAAAAGAACCTCTGTGCCATGATATCCACCGATCTCCACGCAAAAATCATGGCAGAAAAAGAACAGCTGGAGCTGAACACACTGGCGGAATATGTGGAGCGCATCTTCACCGAACACTTTGAAGGAGGACAGATCAGCATGAAAGCAGAGCGCACCTTGGCGGTACAGATCCCGGCGGAGCTCTTCGAGCGACGGAAGGAATATTTGGCAGCCCGCAACCTCAAGCAAATGAAACGGTACCGCCGCTGATGATTCATGGAAGGTCGAATTCGAAAAAAGTCTGCTGGACAACTGCGGTGTCAAACCGATTCTTTCGCTGCCGCTTGTTCTCGCTGCGCTCCAAAATTTTTTCAAATGGGTCTTGACAAGTAACCGTTCGGTAACTATACTGTGAGTTACCGAACGGTTACTGCGATAAGGAGGAGATTTATGGCTGAGGGTACGAAGGAACGGATCATGGAAACGGCGCTGGAATTGTTTGCACAGAACGGCTACCTTGGAACGTCGATGAATGATATTGCGGGGCGGTTAGGTTTTACGAAAGCGGCTCTGTATAAGCACTATTCCAGCAAGCAGGAAATTCTGGATAAGATCGTGGAACGAATGAACGAAATGGACTATGAACGCGCGGAAAGCTATGAAATGCCGGAAACGGAGCCGGACGGCTTTGCGGAGGCTTACCTGCACACACCGGTGCAGAAGATCCGCGCATACAGCATGGCACAGTTTGACCATTGGACGAAGGAGCCGTTTTCCTCCAATTTCCGCAAGATGCTGACGCTGGAGCAGTACCGTGATCCCATGCTGGCACAGCTCCATCACGACTATCTTGCGGGTGGGCCTTTGGAGTACATGGCGGCGATCTTCCGCAGGCTGACGGACTCCGACGAAGCCGCTATGCAGTTGGCGCTGGAGTTCTACGGGCCGATGTATCTTCTCTACAGCGTCTACGATGGGGCGAAGGAGAAGGGTTCGGTTGCGCCGCTGCTGAACGCGCATATGGATCGTTTTATCGCGCGAATAGAAGGAGAAAAAAGAGAATGAACGCAATTCTTTACACCACAAACACTGGCAGCACGGAGCGTTATGCCCGGATGCTGGCACAGAAAACCGGACTTCCGGCGTATTCCCTTGCAGAAGCGAAGAAAACCGTTTCCACCGGAGCGGAGGTCATCTATTTGGGCTGGATCATGGCAGGCTCGGTCAAGGGCTATGCCGATGCCGCAAAGCGCTATCGGGTGCGCGCCGTCTGCGCTGTCGGCATGGGGCGGACCGGAACACAGACGGACAGCGTGCGGAAAAAGACGGCGGTCCCGTCCGATATTCCACTCTTTACCCTGCAAGGGAACTTTGACATCAAAAAGCTGCACGGCATCTACCGCCCCATGATGGAACTCATGGTCAAAACAGCGGGCAAGGGCCTTGCCGAAAAGAGCGACCGCACGCCGGAGGAGGACGATATGCTGGACATGATGCTCCACGGCGGCGAGCGGGTCAAGGCGGAAAATCTAAACGCTGTACTGGATTGGTACAGCGTGGGAGGGGGTATGGGCATGAAGCTCTATTTCGGAAACGCCGTCACGACGGCGACAACTTTGATGATCCTTGCTCTGCTGGGCTTTATCGGCCGGTCGGTTTTCAACCGCGCGAATATTCAGTATTGGGGTCGCAGGAGTGCAGCATTGTTAGTGCTTGGGCTTGTGGTGTGCTGCTTTGCGGCGGCGCGGTGCTGAAGATCGTGACGATGGAGATCGCGCGGATCCTGTTCTGAGGCAAGAAAAGATGAAGAGTTTCATTGTATATGCTCACGGAAAGGACGGCTCGGCGGGGGAAGCCGAGCATTACAAAATGCTCTTTCCGCAGGATGAAGTCATAGGGTTTGATTACCGTTCCCAAACACCTTGGGAGGCAAAGAAAGAGTTTTTCGCTTTTTTTGCCGAAAAGAAAGAGAAATGCAAGCATCTCACTCTGATAGCAAACAGCATCGGCGCCTTTTTTGCGCTATCCTCTCTGGATGAAACGCTGGTGGACCGGGCTTATTTCATCTCCCCTGTCGTGGATATGGAAGCCCTGATCTGCAGGATGATGCAATGGTCGAATGTGACCGAACAGGAGCTTGCCGAGAAACGGGAGATCGCCACGAATTTCGGAGAAACGCTGTCTTGGGATTACCTTTGCTATGTGCGGCAGCATCCGGTCATCTGGAATGTCCCCACCTGTATTCTGTACGGCGAGTACGACAACCTGACGCCTGTTGAAACGGTATCCGCATTCGCAAACCGGCACCATGCGGACCTGACCGTCATGCCCGGCGGCGAGCATTGGTTCCATACCGACGGGCAGATGCGCTTTTTGAAAAGGTGCGGCAGATCTTCGAGTATTCCCTTCACAACGAAGCGATCAGCCGCTTCCGCCGCATGATGACCATCGAACAGTTCCGCTCGCCGGAGCTGGCAACGCTCTATTCCAAGCGATATGTGGAGCGAGTGCTTGCCTACCACGCCGGTATCTTTCGGGCGTTGATCGCAGCGGGCGAAGTCACAGCGGAGGATCCGGAAACGCTGGCAATGCTGTATGTTTCGCCGGTATTGACGCTCATCGGCATCTGCGACCGCCAGCCGGAACGGGAGGGCGAGTGCCTGAAAAAGCTTCAAGACCATGTGCGGCTCTTTTTCCGCATGGTTCATGCAAGGGAGGCGTAAGAGATGGAAAACTCAGGCCGGACTCTGATGCAAAAGCTGGGACTGCTGGGCATTGTCAGCTTCCTTTCGTACGCGGCGGCGGTCGTGTTTGCTGCCACGGGCTTTAATGCTGCGCTGGGCATACACCTGTTTTGTAAAAAAAGGATAGAATTTTCACAAAGGAGAATGAACCATAATGAATAATATTACCATTCGTCTGGAAAAGAAAGACGATTACCGCGCCGTCGAAAACTTGACCCGCGAGGCCTTTTGGAACGTCTACCGCCCCGGCTGCATGGAACACTATGTGCTGCACCGCTATCGGGACGACCCTGCTTTCGTACCGGAGCTGGACTTTGTGATGGAGCTGGACGGCGAGCTGATCGGACAGGTCATCTATGTCCGGTCAGAAATTGATTGCGACGACGGGCGAAAGGCGCCGATCATGACCTTCGGCCCCATCGGCATTGCGCCAAAATACAAGCGGCAGGGCTACGGCAAGCAGCTGCTCGACTACTCCATGGAAAAAGCGAAGGAAATGGGCGCGGACGCGCTCGCCGTCACCGGCAATATTGATTTTTACGGCAAGTCCGGCTTTGTTCCCGCCAAAACAATGGGCGTGCGCTATGCCGACGATCCGGAGGCGGATTATTTTCTCATCAAGGAGCTGACGCCCAACTTTCTGAACGGCATCTCCGGCACTTACAAAGACCCTGAGGGCTATTTTGTCTGCGAGAAGGATCCGGAAGGGTTTGAACGGTTTGAAGCGACCTTCCCAAAGAAGGAAAAGTTGAGGCTGCCGGGGCAGTTGTTCTAAGCAGGAGAAAAAATAATGGCGTCCGATAAAGAGTATCTTCAGTTCATTCTGGAACAGCTATCCGATTTGGACGGCGTTTCTTACCGACCGATGATGGGGGAATTTATCCTCTATTACCGCGGTAAAATCATCGGCGGGATCTATGATGACCGGCTGCTTGTCAAGAAAACAAGATCCGCTTCGGAGCTTATGCCTGCGGCAATTTGTGAACTCCCGTATGAGGGAGCGAAGGAAATGCTGCTGGTGGAGGAGGTTGACAATAAAGCGTTCCTTACAAAGCTGTTTGAGGCGATGTACGAGGAATTGCCGTTGCCGAAGCGAAAGAACAACGGAGCGCAAGGATGCCGCATCCAAAAGGAAAAAACGCGAAATGAAGAACAAGACCTACCCCGTCCGCACGGTAAGCGGACGGGGTACTTGGAGCGTGCAAAATGAAACCGACCATTATTGACCCCAAAATGACCACCCGCGCGGCGGCGTTCGACCTTTGGATGAGTGCGCCGAACCCCATGGTGACTTTTTTCAAAACGATGGATGTCACGCCGCTTATCCGGTTTAGCCGCAAACACGGATACAAATTCAATGTGCTGCTGTGTTGGTGTATCGGCAAGGCGGCGAGCGAGATCAAGGAGTTTTATACTCTCCCTGTTGGGCGCGAGCTGCTGCAATATGACAGCATCGCAGTCAACACCATTGTGAAGAACAAAACCGGCGAGGTCAGCTCCTGCGACGTGCCGTTCTCCGCCGACCTCGCGCAGTTTAATGCCGACTACCTGCGGTTGACACGCGAGGCTGCGGAGCGCTGCGAAAATCACGACCTGACCGACAGCATGGTCATCGGTACCTCCGCCATCGTGGATACCGAGATCGACGGCGCAGTCGGCATGAACAGCGGCATTTTCAACAACCCTTTTCTCATCTGGGGCAAGTATCATAAGGGGCTTTTCAAAACGACGCTGAAGCTGTCGTTCCAGTTCCACCACACCCAGATGGACGGCGCGCACGCGGGGCGGTTTTTGCAGAGGTTACAGGGGAATATCTTTGAAATCAGGAAATGCAGATGATCCTCGCTTCTGCGGCTTCGAACGGACTTGCGTTTTGGAAGCGGGTCCTGCCGGTTTACAGCAGATCCTTTTTCAATACGGAGGCACAGATATGAATGAATTACGGGCGAGAGTCATCTCACAGGAAAAAGGCATTTATAAGATCCAGAGCGGCGCAGCGGTAAAGCTGGCCGAGATCTCCGGCGGCTGGAGCGGTATCTGTCGGTTGCTTACGAAAGCGGCGCAGCGCCTGTGGTGGTCCTGACGAAGTCGGATCTTTGTTCCGATGTGGAAAGTAAGATCCTTGCGGCGCAAAGCGCCGCGCCTGGCGTGGACATGCTGGCGATCTCCTCACGGGACGAGGACTATGAAGCGCTCATGAACTATATTCTGCCCGGCAAGACCGTGGCGTTCATCGGTTCCTCCGGCGTCGGAAAGTCTACGCTCATCAATAAGCTGACCGGCACAGACAGCCTCGCCACGCGCGAGATCGGAAACGATGATGCAGACGCATTGGCTCATTGACGGCGATGCCGCTTTCTCATAGAGACGGCGCGCCCTTGACGGGCAGCATGAGGCGCAGCAGAAAGATGCCGCCTTCCGCCGAGAAGGTGCAAAGCCCGCCGTGCCGCTCGGCGATGGTTTTCAGGCTGCGGCAGCCGTAGCCGTGACCCGCCTGAGCGGAAACGGGAACGCCGTCGCGTAGGACGGGAGCGCCGGAGCAGGGGTTTTTGACCTCAATGAGCAGCTTTCCCAACCGTATGCCGCAGTAAAGCTCGACCCAGCGCTCCGCTTCGTCCTGCTGCGCGGCGGCGTGCAGGGCGTTTTCCAACGCATTGGAGAGGACGGAGCAAAGCTCGGTGTCCGAAATGGAAAGCTCGCGCGGCAGCTTCGCGCGCACCGTCAGGCGGACGCCCATGCGGTGCGCCTTGCCGGAAAAGGAGGAGCAGAGCAGATCCACCAGCTCGTTCTCGCAGTAGCGGCGGGGCGTAATGGCCTCCACGTCGGCCTGCACCTTGCGGATGTACTCCGCGGCCTGCTCCGGCTTTCCGGCGGCGAGCAGACCCTCCAGCATATTGAGGTGGTGACGCATATCGTGCTGATAGATGGCGGTCTGCATCTCCGTGCGCCGCAGCGCATCTATCTCGATCTGCGACTGCTTCAGACCTGCCTCGAGCATGGAGCTTTGCATCTCCGCCTGCGCGCGCCGGTTTGCCTGCGCGTGGTAGGCGGTGAGGAACATGACGTAGAAAATGATCAGCACGGTGGGCAGAAATTCGTTGATCGCGCCGTCGCCGCGATAGAGCGCATCGGAATAAACGACCGTGGCGTAGTCAAAGAAATAGTAGGCGACCGGAAGGCTGCCAAACAGGATCAGCGACTGCGGCGAGGCCGTCATAGCGGCGTGAGCGGGACGGACGAAGAAGCGGTAGAGAAGATAGAACAGCGGCCCGATCACCAGCATGTAGAAGATCTCGCCGACCAGCGCGGAGCGGGTGACGGCGGTGATCATCAGGCTCACCCAACGCGGGAGCTGGCAGCAGAGGTAGGCGGTGCAGACGCTCACCAACGCCACGCCGATCTTTTTTTTCAGAATGAAGATCAGAATGGCGGCCAGGGGCAGATGGACGATGAACGGGTAGAGCTGCCTTGCCATATCCACGCCGAGCAGCAGCCAGCAAAGGCTCTGGACCAAGAGGAACAGCGGACAGATGGCAAAAATGAGCGCCCTCTGCCGACGGTCGGTCCAACCGCCGGCAATAAAGGTGCTGAGAAACAGACCGTAGAGCAGGACCAGCCCGTAATTGAAAATGCCGAGCAGGTTCAATGCGGACATCGGCTCACACCTCCCTTTGTGCGAACAGCAGCATCATATAGTCCTTCTGGAGCTGCGGGTATAAAAGGCGCGACACCGGAAGCTCGTGGCCGGAGAAGGTCCGTATGCCCGCGGGGGAAAGCTCCTCGATCTGAAGCATATTGACGATGTAGGAGCGGTGGATACGCATGAATTCCGGCCGCGAGAGCAGAAGGTCTTCATAGTCCTTCAGCGCGCCGGAGACCTCCCGCACCTGCCCGTCGTTGAGGTTGAAGTACAGGTGCTTGCCGTTGACCTCCACATAGGTCAGCGCGGAGAACGGCACGCGGACGATGGTGCTGCCGGTCTTGAGCGTCAGCCCCTCCTGCGGCTTCCGCTCACGCAGGTACAGCTGATCGAGTACGGGGAAGAGAAGCTTTGCGCGAATGGGCTTCAAAAGATATTCCAACGCGCGGACGCTGTAGCTTTCGTAGGCAAAGCCGGGGGAGGTGGTGAGAAAAACAATGTCGGCGGCGGCATCGAAGCAGCGGATCTCCCGCGCGGCCTCCATGCCGTCCATGCCGGGCATCAGCACGTCGAGCAGATAGAGGGTGAAGCGCTCCGTGCGCGCCGCGTCGAGAAGGTCGCTCGCGTTGCGGAAGGCCTGCCAACGCAGATGCGTGCTATGCTCGGCTTCCCATGTATGCAGCAGCTCCGTCAAAGCGGTAAGCTCCTCCGCCTGATCGTCACAGATCGCAATATACATACCGCGGCCCTCCTTTTCCGTTCTTTTTCACATTATAGCATACGGAAAGGGGGCTTTCCAGCATTCCTGTGCATTTCGGGGCAAAAAAACATACATTTCATGCCGCCGATGAAAAAAACGGCGGAAAAACTGGTATGCTCCGAACAGTATAAAAAGGAGCAGACGGCAGAGAGGGGGCGAGCGGAATGCGGGCATGGGCGATAGGACTTGCGGTCGCCGTGTGTGCGACGTTCGGCATCGTGTGGTTTCGGCGGGCGCGCCGCATCCTCCTCGAGCGCAGGGATATGCTCGACCGCGCGCAGGCGCAGCTCGCAGCCTGCCGCGAAAGGGCGGCCGGGGTGCGCTGCGACCCCGCTCTTACCGAGGTGCTGGCGCGCAGCGAGAGCATTTACGGGCAGGCGGTCTATCTTTACAACGCCGCTCTGCACAAGCCGTGGGTCTACCTGCCGGGGCGGCTCATGGGCTTCCGCGCGAGGAGCGAAAAACACCCTTCCTGAGCATAGAATGACCGTCCCGCAGCACGCGGAGCAAAAGCCGACAAGGAGGAAAATGGGATATGGAAAACAGCTTCAAGCAGACTTTGAAGGAGATTTTCAGCGTCAGCGCGCTTCCGGAGGAGGCTGTGGCGATCGCGGGAACGGGGGCGGGACAGCGGACGGAGCGTCCGACTGCCGCCGCGGTGCGAATGAACGGAGCCGCATCCGCGAGGCATGGCGAGGAACGCCATGTCTCGCCTGCCGCATCGGCAGGACGGACAAGGGCGGCGGCAAGCTATCTCGCTGCCGGAACGGCCTTTGAGGGGACGCTGCGCGCGGCGGGCGACGTGGAGATCGCGGGCAGCTTCAAGGGCGATGTGATCTCCAACGGCAAGGTGCTTCTGCGCTCGAATATCGAGAGCAACATCACCGCGGGGAGTCTTGTGCTTGCGGACTGCTCGCTCATCGGCAATGTGGCCGTGAATGGGACGGTCACCGTCAGCGAGGGCGCGAAGATCATCGGCAACATCACCGCGAAGGAGCTGATGTGCGCCGGTGAGGTCACGGGCGACCTGCGGGTCGCCGGAAACACCATGCTTGAGGAAAAGGCGAAGATCAATGGCCACATTGTCACCGGCACCATCGCCGTGATCAAGGGCGCCGTGATCAAGGGCGGCATGGAGATGAAGCTTCCGGCGGCTCCCGCCGAGCAGCGGGAGGACGCCTCCGACGAGGCGCAGGCATAAGGAAAAAACGAAACAGAGGTCCGAAGTGGGTCCGGCCCGCTTCGGACCTTTTGCTTGCCCGCTTTGCATAGCCTTTCCGCTTCTGCACATACTATCGCCAGCGCGGGGCCGGAACGTTCGCTTCGCGCGAATTTTTCAAGGAGGAATTTCTTCATGTCTGATCATACCAACAGCGGCTGCGCCTGCACCCCCAACCGCGCCATCAAGTGCGAGGTCACTTCCTGCGCGAATCACTGCCAGAGCCAGCAGTACTGCGGCCTGAACGCCATTCAGGTCGGCACCCATGAGACCAACCCCAGCATGGACCAGTGTACCGACTGCCAGAGCTTCCGCAAGAAGTGAGCAGAGAAGCGGCTTGGCCGCTTCCTACATAAGAGGTGGAGCATGGAAAAGAAGTGGAAATACCGTCTCAGCGGCATCGCTGCGGGCGTGACGAACGGCATATTCGGCGGGGGCGGGGGTATCCCGCTGCTCGTGCTGCTGACCAAGTGGGCAGGCGTGGAGGAGAAGAAGGCGTTTGCCACCTGCGTTGCGGTCATTTTTCCGATGTGCGTGGTGTCGGCGGCGCTCTGGTACGGACGCGCGGGGCTGTCGGTCGCGGCGGCGCTGCCCTACCTCGCGGGAGGGCTTGCGGGAGGTCTCGTCGGCGGAAAGCTGTTCAAAAAGGTGCCGGACCTCTGGCTGCGCCGCATCTTCGCGCTCTTCCTGCTCTACGGCGGCGGACGCTATCTCTTTACAGGAGGCTGAACGATGGCGGACTGGCTGCTTCCCGCGCTCGCGGGCTTCGGCACGGGCATTCTCTCGGCGTGGGGCGTCGGCGGAGGAACGCTGCTGCTGTTGATCATGACGCTGTTTCTCGGCGTCGAGCAGACGCAGGCACAGGGCATCAACCTGCTTTATTTTCTGCCGACAGCGGGCATTTCACTCATCGAACACAAGAAAAACGGCTACCTTGACCGCGGGGTGATGCGCTCCGCCATACCGCTCGGCACGCTCGCCGCGCTGACGGCGGCGTGGGCGGCGACTTCGGTTGACATAACGATATTCCAAAAGCCCTTCGGCGTGTTCCTTCTCTGGGCGGGAGCGAGTCTGCTGCTGCAAAAAAAGAAGTAGGACGGCAGCATTCTGTGCTGCCGTCCTACTTTTCCCGAAAAGCGGAGATAGAATGCGCGCTACGCGAAGCAGGTCTGCACGAGCAGCATATAAAGCGCCGTGCCGAGGAACAGGCTCAAAAGCATGTTCTTTTTCCAGAGCTGCAGCGCGCCGAGCGTTGCGCCCGCGACCCAGTACGCCTGATTGAGAAGCGTAACGAAGAACATGAACCAGCCGCGGTCCACATCCGCGGGCGGCGTGACCGTGCAGTTGATGGGAAAGGTCTCGTCGCACATACCGAAGATGAGATAGGGCTTTTTCCAGCCGAGGCCCCTGTATTTGTCCAGCATGGAGATGCCGTAGAACAGATGGCGGGCGTTTACCATCAGCGTAAGGAAAAAGGCGTGCAGCGGCGCAATCGAGACCGCTCCTTTTTCCGCTTGTTGTCAATGGCGCGCATGCCCTTGTAGCAGACCGTTGTGACCACGGCGAGCAGGATCATGGCGGCGGAAATTTGCTTTTTCTGTTTCATGAGTTTCCTTTCTTTTCCCCAAGCGTTACCGCGAGGTCCAGCGTTTCTCCGTCCCGAAAGACGCGCAGCGTCATCTCCTCGCCCACCGCGTGGCGGTGGCGCACGCGCAGCAGATCGTTCGAGGTCTCCACGCGCTCGCCGTCGGCCTCGAAAATGAGGTCGTCCACCCGCAGTCCGGCGTTTGCGCCGGGGCCGCCGAGGTCGATGGTGTAAACGCGCAGCGCCTGCTGCCCGTCCGGCAGATAGGCCGGGCGCATGTCCACGGAGATGCCGAGGACCGGCTCGCCGCGCACCTCGCCGAAGCGGAGCAGGTCGTTGATCATGTAGGCGCTCGTCGAAATGGGAATGGCGAAGCCGAGTCCCTCGACGCTTGCGGTCGAGTAGCGACTCATGCCCATCTTCATCACATTGATACCGACGACCTGTCCGTATTCGTTGATGAGCGGGCCGCCGGAGTTTCCGTTGTTGAGCGCGGCGTTGGTCTGGATAAGTGTCATGGAAACGCCGGATATGTTCACATCGCGGTTGATGGCTGAAACGATGCCGTCTGTCAGCGTGCCGCGCAGCTCGATGCCGAGCGGGTTGCCGATGGCGTAGACCGTGTCGCCGACGCTCAGCGCGTCGGAGTCGCCGAATTCGGCGGCGGGAAGCCCCTGCGCGGCGTGACCGTCGCTGTCCTCCGCGCGAATGACGGCGAGGTCCTTTTCCGTGTCGTAGCCGATGAGCGACGCGACATAGCGCGTGCCGTTGTCGAGAATGACATGGCAGACCGTCCCGCCCGCGATGACATGCGCGTTGGTAATGATATAGCCGTCCTCGGTCATGATGACGCCCGTGCCGATGGACATGCCGCCGTGCGGCAGCTCGGCCGCCACGGTGACGGTGGAGGGGTTGACCCTCTGGTAGACCTCCTGAACGGTCAGCCTTTCACCCGCTGCGCTGCGGTAGGTCAGGCGGACCTCGTCCGTGGTCGGCGCAGGGGGGAGGGCAGGCTCAGCATCCTCGTCAAAATCGGAATAATAATGGCCGTAGGACTCGCCATAGTCGCCGCCGTAGTAGTCGTCATAGAAGCGGTCCGGCAGCAGGCCGAACCACCATGCGGCATACAGCCCGCCGGCGAGGACGAGGATCGCGGCGAGACAGAGAAGGAAGATCTTCAGCCCGCGGCGCCTGCGGCGGCGCGGGCGAGCCTCGCCCGTCTCCGCACGCTCCGGCTTTTTGCCGGGCAGAGGGCGGTTTTGCACATAATATGCCACATAGGGCTTCGGCTCGGCGATGTATTCCAGGACGACCTCGTTCGGCTCCTGCGCGGCGGTGAAATTGTCTCTTTCGTTCTCGGTCATAAAATACTCCTGCGGTCAGGTGGTGGTCAGGGTGTTGGCAAGCGAGAGGGTAAAGGCGAAGGTGGTCACGCCGTTCTCGCTCGTGACGGCGATGTGTTCCTTGTGCTGCTCTAAAATGGTCTTGACGATGTAGAGTCCGAGTCCTACGCCGTCCTTATCCTCGCTGCGGGACTTGTCGCTTTTGTGGAAGCGCTCAAAGAGCAGCGGGATCTCCTCGGCGGGAATGGTGTCGCCCTCGTTGCGGACGGAGACCACCGCCTTGCCGTTCGTCACCGCGAGACCGAGGTAGAGCGTCGAACCCGCGCGGGCAAACTTCGTCGCATTTTCCAACAGATTGTAAATGACCTGCGTGATAAGGTCGTTGTCGCCCAGCACCGTGACCGGCTCGTCGGGAATGTCTGCCTCCACATCCAGCCCGCGGTCGGTGATCTTCTTTTCCATCGAAATGAGTACGCGGCGCATACTCTCGCACATGTCAAACGGCGCCTTGCTCCGCATCGTGTCGCGCGACTGGAGCTGCGAGACCTCCAGCATACGGCGTACCAGACGGCTCAGACGGCGGCCCTCGTCGGAAATGATATGCAGGTACTCCTTTTCCTTTTCCGGAGGGATCGTCCCATCGAGAATGCCGTCGGTGTAGCCGGCAATGGTCGTCATCGGCGTCTTCAGCTCGTGGGAGACATTGGCGATGAATTCGCGGCGCTGGCGCTCGGTCTCCTGCAGGGAGTCCGCCATGGAGTTGAACGAGGTGGCAAGCTCGCCGATCTCGCCCGCGCCGTAGTCGTGCATACGGGTGTCGAAGTTGCCCTCGGCAAAGGCGCGCGTCGCCGCCGCCATCTCGCGGATGGGGCGCGACTGGCGCATGCTCACCCACGCCGAGGCGACGAAGGCGAGCAGCAGCACGATCACGCTCGTCATCAGGAACATTGCGAAGAACGCGCGCCACATGGCCGTCAGCCGTCCGGCCTCCGTCACGGCGAAAACGCTCCCCACCGTCCACAGATCGGACTGAATGGGAACGCCGACGACAAAGCGCTTTTCCGCGTAAATGCCGCCGAGCGTCGTGCGCGCGGTGTAGCGCTCGCCGGAGAGGACGGTGCGGGCGGCATCCTCCGGAACGGTCAGCACACGGTCCACAAGGCTCTCGTCCGTGGTCAGCAGCACGGCGCCCTCCGTGCTGCAAACGAGAAAGTCCACATCGGTCATCGACGCGGCGATGCCCGCCATCTCGCGCATATCGCGCACGTCGCCGCTGGAGGCGTAGCTTGCCACCAGACGCGCGACCACACCGGCCTTCTGCTCCATTTCGTCGCTGCGCTCGTCCACGGCGTAGGCGTAGCTGAGCGCGAAGAACGACGCACCGAGCAGCGCGAGCGTCAGCATGACAATGCCCGCGGTCAGCGCGAAATTCTGCCAGTATATCGTTCGGAACTGCTGGGGAAGCTCCCGGCGTCTGCGGTTTTTCATGCCTTTTTCACTTCAAACTTGTAGCCTACGCCCCACACGGTCTTCAGTTCCCACTGGTCGGAAACATTCTCGACCTTTTCACGCAGACGCTTGATGTGAACGTCCACGGTGCGGCTGTCGCCGAAGTAGTCGAAGCCCCACACCTCGTCGAGCAGCTGGTTGCGGGTGTAGACGCGGTTGGGCGTTGCGGCAAGGTGGTAGAGCAGCTCCAGCTCCTTGGGCGGCGTGTCGATCTTCTTGCCGTCCACGATCAGCTCATAGGAATCGAGGTCGATGACGAGCTTGTCGAACACCAGACGCTTTTTCGTGTCCTCGGGGATCTCTGTGCGGCGAAGCACGGCGTTGATGCGCGCGATCAGCTCTTTCATTTCAAAGGGCTTGACCAGATAATCGTCCGCACCCATTTCAAGACCGTGGATGCGGTCGTTGACCTCACCCTTGGCGGTGAGCATGATGATGGGGCATTTCGACGTTTCGCGGATCTTGGCGCACACGCCCCAGCCGTCGAGTACGGGGAGCATCACATCGAGCAGTACGAGGTCGGGCGTGCGGCGGTTGAATTCCTCCATCGCTTTGCCGCCGTCGGCGGCGATGCGGACCTCAAAGCCCTCCTTCTCCAGGTACATACGGATCAGGTCGGAAATGTTGTTGTCGTCTTCTACCACAAGGATATTGCGCGCCATGGCAGGTCCCTCCGTTTGTGAATGATCTTTGGAATAGTCTTATTATAATCGGAACGCCGTGCTTTTCCTGAACTTTCTGTTAAAACTCGCCCCAAAAGCTTATGCGGACAGTTCATTGAGCGCCGAAACGGCGCATTTTTCCGCCAAGAGGCGGTCAAGCGTCAGAGACAGAGGAGACGCCAGATCGGCGTTGGCGCCCAAGTAGAGCCGGACGCTGCTGCTCTGTCCGGACCAGTCGAGCGCCGTTTCCGCCCAATGCGTTCCGCTGCGCGTGAAATCGGACACGTTCACGGTCAGCGGGCAGAAGCCCGCGTCGGACACGGCGGCGCGCAGCTCGCGGCTGCCGCCATTGAGGTAGACGAGCCGCGTGCGGACGCTCGCGGCGCCCCACAGGCAGTCGTTCGCCTGTTCGATCTGCGTGAGAGCCTCCTCCGTCGTCTCCGCCTGCACGGAAACGGCGAGGGCGTGACCGGTCGCGGCCGCGCGGCGGAGCAGCTCGTCCGCCGCTTCCATCGTCTCCGGCGCGAGCAGGAGCGTGGCACGGACGCCGTTGGCGTCGAGCGTGTCGAGAAGGCGCATTCCCTCGTCCTCATCGGTGACCGGCAGAAGCAGATAAACCGTCAAGCCGCCGCGCGGCACGGGCGTTTCCGGCGTGGAGGGCGTAGGCTCCTCCGGCGTGTGCGCGCGCTCGTACTGGGCGTAGCGCCGTTGGATGGGACTGGTCGCCGCGTCGATAAAATCCTCGTCGGAGAGGATCGCGCTGCTGTCGCAGATACGAAGCAGATAGCCGTAGGCGATCTTTGTGCTGGAATAGGTCAGAGCGAACATCTTCGCGACGACGGCGATGGGGAAGAACACCATGCCGCCCTTTACCACGGTCGTACCCGCATAGCGTTCGCCGGTGCGGTTATTTTCCATGATGCCGGTGGTGAGATCGCAGTAAAGCACCTCCTGCCGCCGGATGAGCAGGGCGACGGATTTCTCCTGATTGTAGGAATACTGGATGCCGAGGTTCTCGCGGTCGTCCACCGTTGCACCCGCGACATAGAGCGTGCCGTTCTGCCAGAACGGCATGGTCGCGTCGCTCAGGTCGCACATACGGTCGTTCACGGCGGTGAAGTACAGCGTCGGCGCGGCCGCCGCGCGCGGCGGCAGGAGCGCGCAGAGCAGGAACGCGCAGAGCGCGAGCGCAAAAAACCGTTTTCTTTTCCGCATGGCTGCCGCCTCCTTTACTCCTTATACGGTCAGCTTACAGTATACCAAAAAATTTCCCTCTTTGCAATCCCTCTCAGCCGTTCCACACGGCGACCTGTGCGCCGGAGAAGTAATGCTCCAGAATTTCCTCGCAGGTACAGCCCTCCTTCGCCATGGCGTTCGCGCCGTACTGGCTCATGCCGACGCCGTGACCGTAGCCCGTGACATGAAAGGTGAGCGCCCTCCCGTCCGCCTCGACCGTGAAGGAAGGCGAACGCAGACCGAGGATCGTCCGCAGGTCGTTGCCCTTGACCGTGACCCCGCCCACGCAAAGCGTGGAGACAAAGCCCGCGTCGTTGCGCCGGATGTCCGTGAGGTAGCTGCCCGTGTCCCCGCCGAGCTTTGCCTCGGGATAGGCCGAGCGGAACAGGTCGCGAAACTCCTGCGCCGTGAAGCGGACGGTGGAATAATAGTTCGGCACGAGCGAGGCGTCCTCGGGACTGTCCACGCTTTTGAGATACGGCAGGTCGCTCTGCCATACCTCGCCCGCGCCCTGCGTGTGTCCCGCGGCGGAGGAGAAAAAGACCGCCAGCACGGGCTGCCCATCGTAGACGATCACCTCGCCGTCCGTTTCCGCCACGGCGCGGGCGAGCTTCTCCTCGTAGTAGAGCGCCTCCGCGCCCCACTCGGCCGCCGCGTCCTCGGCGGTGCGGTATGCCTTGCAGCAGGTGATGTCGTCGCAGGCGTCCGCGTCGGGGTGACGCTCGATGCCGCCCGACGCCATTTTGTGCAGCGTGTAGGTCCGCGCGGCGATCGCCTGCGCCTTGAGCGCCTCCGGCTCGAACGACGCGGGCATCTCCGCGCGCAGCACGCCGAGCAGGTATTCGTCCATCGGCATCTCCTCGACCATGCCGCCGTGCAGCACGCGCAGCGTGCGCTCCGCGTCCGGTACGGCGGCCTCGCTCCGCGCCCCATTGACATCTCCGAGACGCTCCGGCGCGTCGGAGACCGCTTTCTGCGGCGTGCCTGCAAAACTCCATGCGAGCGCAAAAAGCAGGACTACCAACGCAAGACTGATGCGAACGGCGTGTTTCATGTTGCTTCTCCTCCTTTGCGGTTTTCCTTAATTGTATGAGAAGTTGTCCCAAAGATGAACCGTGCCGCGAAATGCCGTGGACAAATTGCTCCAAGCGTGCTACAATAACGCCGATATGATTTTGGGAAAGGGCGATGCTCCATGAAGACCTCCGACCGCCTGCTTGCGCTCCTGCTCTCCGCCGCCGCGCCTGCGGCGCGCTATCTGGAGTTGAAACATAATATGGACCTCGCGGGACTGCCCGTCGGCGGCATACCCTATCTGCCGCTCGTGCTGGCGCTGAGCGCGGTATTTGCGCTGCTTGCCGCCCGCGCGCTGCCTGCGCGGGACGCGGTCACGGCGGATTTTGGCGGCATCTTCCGCTTCGACGGTCCGCTCACGCTGACCATGGGCGTTGCAGGCGCGTTTTTGCTGCTTGCGTCCGCCGCGCTGCGTCTGGTTTCGTTCGGCACGGAGGGGCTGAACCTTGTTCTTGCGGTGTTCCTCGCCGTGTCCGCCGCGGCGCTGCTCTATGCGCTCGTCGCCCTGCGGCGCGAGGGAAGCTTCGCGCCCGCGGCGCTGCTCGTGCCGTTGTGCTGCCTTGTCGTGCAGCTCATCGTCACCTACCGCGCCAACGCACGCGACAGCGTGCTGCTGCACTTCTACCCGCAGCTGCTCGCGCTGGCGGCGCTGTGCCTTGCCACTCTCTACCTCGCGGCGTTCGCCTACCGCTGCGGCTCGCCGCGGCAGTTTTCGGCCGCCGCGCGCATGGCGCTCGTCCTTTCGACCGCCTGCTGCGCGGATATGGTCCTTGCCCGCCGACTCGACGGACTGACTGCCTGCCTCGGCGCGGCGCTGCTGCTGACGGCGTTTCTGGAGGCCGCGGGCGACTTTGAGGGCTGAAAGAGAAAAGAACCGAAAAAACGGCTGCGAAAGCAGCCGTTTTTTCGATTGATTGGAAGATTGGATGAAAAGAAGCTATTGTCTCTTGCAAGTATTAAGATAATGGGTGAGTTTTAATAAAGTTCGCGCCAGTTATTACAAAAGTATTAAATCTTGCGTTTTTATGTGGACTTGTTCGCCCGCACGCTGCGGAAAAAGTGTTCCAGTACGGCGCGGCATTCGTCCTCCAGTATGCCGCCGACGAGGGCGGGGGTGAGCGCGAACGGCTCCATATAAAGGTTCAGGACCCCGCCGCAGGCGCCCATCACGCGGTCGCGCGCACCGAAGTACACGCGCGGGATGCGCGCGTTGAGGATCGCGCCCGCGCACATGGGGCAGGGTTCGAGCGTGACATAGAGCGTACAGTCGTCCAGCCGCCACGAGCCGACGGCATCGTTCGCCATGGCGATGGCCTCCATCTCGGCGTGGGAGGCGGTGGACTGCTTCTCCTCGCGGCGGTTGCGTCCGCGTCCGATGACGGCGCTGCCGCGCACGATCACGCAGCCGACCGGCACCTCGCCCGCTTCGGCGGCTTCGCGCGCGAGCGCGAGCGCCTGCGCCATGTAGAATTCGTGGTCTGCCATCTTTTTCCTCCCATGGATTAAATTCCGGCATATTTGTCCATACTTCCCGTAGACTGGATAGGGGGAGTGAGAAACATGCGTAAGATCGATCTTCTGCATCAGACCGTGGCGCAGGACCCGCGTATGCAAGGCCTGTTCGCCGAATTGAGCGACGCGCGCTTCGCGCTCGCACAGGCCTACACCCGCTTCGACAACACCACCGAGCCGGAGCTGGTCGACGCCTGCATCTTTGAGATCAACGCGCTGCAGTCGCGTTACAGCTATCTGCTGCGGCTCATTAAGGAGAGCGGCGGCGTGGCCGCCGCAAAGCTCTACACGGAGGGGGCGGTCACATGGACCTGACGGAAAAAATAGGCGTGGGGATCCTCTGCGCCTTTTTCCTTGTGGCGGTGGTGCGGCTGTTCGCCGCACCGCTGCGGCTGGCGCTGCGCGTGCTGCTCAATACCGCGCTCGGCTTCCTCGCGCTTTTCCTGCTGGGACTGACCGAACCGGTCACCGGCTTCTCGCTGGGGCTGAATTTCTTCAACGCCGTTACCGTTGGGGTGTTGGGCGTGCCGGGGCTGGTGCTGCTGGTGCTGCTGCAAATGCTGTTCGTTTAGTTTACATAATTTATGAAAAGCCGCCGGCGGGCGGCTTTTCATACTTCTTCACCGCCGACGCCCCAGCCATAGAGCGGGTAGCGCTGCATCGCGCCGAAAATTTTCTGCTTGAGGTCGGGATAGCGGCCCTCCAGCGAGGCGATCAGCTCCTTGACCTCCTGCCGCCGCGTTTCGCCGTTGGCGGGGCAGGGGTTCTCAACGATGGGCAGCGCGAGCCGCTTCGCCGCGTTGACGATCTGCCGCTCCTTGACATAGAGCAGCGGGCGGATCTGCGTGACATCTGTGCGGCTGAGGTAGGTCACGGGCTGGAAGCAGCCGATGCGCCCCTCGAAAAGAAGGCTCATGAGCATGGTCTCCACCGCGTCGTCGTAGTGATGGCCGAGCGCGATCTTGTGGATACCGTGTTCGTTCATCGCGGTCGAGAGCGCGCCGCGGCGCAGCTTCGCGCACAGCGAGCAGGGATTTTTTTCCCTGCGCTCGACGAACACAACCTCGTAGATGGGGACGCTCACGCGGATATATTCCACGCCGAGCGTGCGGCAGTAGTCCGCCACGCCGTCGAAGCTCATGCCGGGCGTACCCGCCTCGATGGTCATGGCGGCGACCTTGAACGGCTTGGGGTAGAAGCGGCTCAGCCGCGCGAGCGCGGTGAGCGTGAGGAGCGAATCTTTGCCGCCGGAGACGCCGACGGCGACCGTTTCGCCCGCTTGTATCATGTCGTAATCCTCGACGCAGCGGCGCACGAGGCCCAGAATTTCCTGCATAATTTGTGGTCCCTCCAAGGTAAAACGGTGAAATTTCAAATTGCCATTCCTGAAAACAAGAGCAAATGAGAGAAAAAACGAGATTTCGAGAGCATTGCCTGCGCTAAATTAAAATGGTGTTGACAGGAAAGCGGGGAAGTGCTATAAATATGCTTGTTCCGATTTTAACAGGGAACAGAGAAAATGTAAAGCGAAAGCCTACATGATAGATTTCAGATGGAGGAAAAAACACCATGTCCACTTTTATGGCGAACAAGGGCAACATCGAGCGTAAGTGGTATGTTATCGATGCTGCCGGCAAGCCCATGGGCAAGACCGCCGTGGCCGCAGCCGACCTGCTGCGCGGCAAGCTCAAGGTCACCTACACGCCCCACGCCGATTGCGGCGACAATGTCATCATCATCAACGCCTCCAAGGCTGTCCTCACGGGCAACAAGATGGAGCAGAAGTACTACCGCACCCACTCCGGTTGGGTCGGCGGCCTCAAGGAGACCAAGTACCGCATCCTCATGCAGGAGAAGCCCGAGCTGGCCATGCGCGTCGCGGTCCGCGGCATGATGCCCCGCAACACCGTCACCAAGGACTCTCTCAAGCGCCTGCACATCTACGCTGGCGAGGCCCATGAGCAGCAGGCTCAGAAGCCCGAAGTCTGGGAAGTCAAGTAAAGGAGGATAAAGAAGAATGTATCAGTCTAAGAAGCCTTACCTCTACGGCACCGGCCGCAGAAAGTCCTCCGTTGCCCGCGTGCATCTCTTCGAGAACGGCACCGGCTCCATCACCATCAACGGCCGCGACATCGACGAGTATTTCGGTCTCGAGACCCTCAAGATGGTCGTCCGTCAGCCCCTCGCCGCGACCGAGACCCTCGGTAAGGTCGATATCGTCGCCACCGTCGAGGGCGGCGGTGTGTCCGGTCAGGCCGGCGCTCTGCGCCACGGCGTTGCCCGCGCTCTGCTGCTCGTCAATCCCGACTACCGTCCCATCCTCAAGAAGGCCGGTTTCCTCACCCGCGATCCTCGTATGAAGGAGCGCAAGAAGTACGGTCTGAAGGCCGCCCGTCGCGCGCCTCAGTTCAGCAAACGCTGATTTTGTTATCAGTTACCCCGGAAAACTTCGGTTTTCCGGGGTTTTCTTATGCCAAAAGTTACGATACCTAAATCTGAGGGGGCTAATTTTTGAAAATGCAAACCACAATATATTGCGGTTTGTATTTTTTATAGCACAATTTCTGAGGTTAAATTTGCAGTGGGAAAATCGCCCAGAAATTGGTATCTGCACATTGAATCACAACTTTGTTCTTCCTTATTTTGCGTATTATGGATTACGAGCAATGATGTGTTCCTCGCCATGAATTTCGAATGATCTTCCCCATCCAAAAAGCGCAGAAAAAGGGCCGTTGCAGAATTTGGCATTCTGCAGCAGCCCTCTCCTTCAAAAAATCGGTTTTGCCTTTTTCGGCTTCCTCGCATATTTCTCTCGCGGCTCACTCTCAATCCACGCGGCACGAAAGCCTCTAAAGCGCTTCCTGCCGGCAATCCAATCTGCGCGGCCGGGCTGGCTATGCACAAGGACAGCAAAACCACCGACAATGGGCGTACCCGCCAGAAATACTGCTGCCCGTTCCGCCAGTCCAAGACCGGTGGACTTATCATGAACGATATTCTAAAGCGGTTTTGTTGGTTGGACGACAAAATGACCGCCGGTATCGTCCGGCGGTCATTTTATCGTCTTGGCGTTATCTCGGCCCTCTGCGATCGTACTCGGCATAGTAGCGCCGTTTGTTTTTCAGCATATTTTCGTCCGCTTCGCGGACAAGGTCTCCCAATCCGGCTGACACCCTTTGCGCGGCAATGCCGTAGGAAATGCTGTAGTCCTGTGCGGCAAGCGCCGATGATACCGCCTGCATACGCGCTTCACATACGGCTGCATCTGCCTTTGAAAAGACGACAAACTCGTCGCCTCCGACGCGATAAAGGCCGCCGTCGGGAAACTGGGCTCTCAGGCATTCAGCCACGGACTGCAGCAGCTTATCGCCTGCCCCGTGCCCGTATTTGTTGTTGATCTCATGCAGGCCATTCACATCGATATAGATGCAGACAGCCGGTACAGACATGTGCCTCTCGGGGGGGGGGGGGGGGGGGGGGGGGGGGGGGGG
>CAKTEZ010000025.1 GCA_934553255.1 uncultured Oscillospiraceae bacterium | reverse complement strand
GGGATCGCCGAGACCGTAGACCTTGGAGATGACCTTGAGCGCGCACCACGCCTTGATGTACTCGTCCTGCGCCTGCGGAACGGTCAGCTCGGTGGACCACTCCTGGTTGTAGCCCTCGTCCGCGGCGAGGATGCAGGGACGGGGAACGCAGGCGGCGAGGTCCGCGCCGTCCATCTTCTGCACGGTCTTGACCTCAAAGAAGCGCGCGCCCGCGAAGTAGGCGGCGATGATGTTCTGTGCGAGCTGGCTGTTGGGGCCGGCGGCGGGGCCGAACGGGGTCTCGATGCGCTCGCCGAAGATGGGCAGGCTCTTGCCCGTGGCCTCATACTTCTTGTGGACGCCGAAGATGTCGCCGCTCTGGGCGTACTCGGTCACGACCCAGTTCATCAGGGACGCGAACGGAATGGGATACATTTTCTCAGACATCGTTGTTCCTCCTATGTAATGTTTCCTTAATACTCGCAGTGGTTGAGGCTGCCCCAGAGCTTCTTCGCGGCCTCGAGGATGTGGGCGTTCTCGGCCTCCTCGTCGATGCCGACGAGCTGACGGTCGAGCATGAGCGTCTTGCCGGCGGCGATGGTGGTCTGGCACTGGCGGCCCGTCATGCCGAAGATCATGTGGCCGTCGATGTTCGCGTCGGAGAACGGGGTGAACGGCTTATAATCCATCACGATGATGTCCGCCGCCGCGCCCGCCTTGAGCACGCCGAGCTGGTCGGGGAAGTACTTCGCGCCGATCTTCGCGTTGTTCTTGAAGAGCATATCCGTGACCTCGCACCAGCCAACGTTGGGCAGGCAGTTCTGGCTGCGCTGAGAGCAGAGGGCGACCTTGATGCTCTCGAGCATATCGTTGGTGTAGGCGTCGGTACCCATGCCGAGGAGGATGCCGCGCTTGTAGAGCTGGAGGACGGGGCAGATGCCGATGGCGTTGCCCATGTTGGATTCCGGATTGTTCACGACCATCGTGCCGGTCTCCTTGATGATGTCCATCTCGGCGGTGTTGACGTGGATGCAATGGCCGAGAATGGTCTTGGGGCCGAGAATGCCGTGGTCCTGCAGACGCTGGACAGGGCGGCGGCCGTAGTTCTGGAGGGAGTCGTACACGTCGTTCATGCCCTCGGAGACATGGATGTGGTAGCCGGTGCGGCCGTCGTTGGCCTCGACCATGCGGTCAAAGGTCTTGTCGGAGATGGTGAACAGCGCGTGGCCGCCGAACATGGCGGCGAGCATGGGATCCTTCTGCTTTTCGCAGTAGGTGATGAAGTCGGCGTTCTCCTTGACGGCCTGCAGGCACTTCTCCTCGCCGTCGCGGTCGGAGACCTCGTAGCACAGACAGGAGCGCAGACCGAGACGCTTGCTCTCCTCGGCGATGGTGAAGAGCGTGCCGGGGATCTCGCCATAGCTGGCGTGGTGGTCGAACACGGTGGTGACGCCCTGCTTGATGGAGTCGATGTAGAGCGCGGTGGCGCTGGCCTTGGTACCGTCCATCATCAGGTGGCGGTCGATGGCCCACCATGTTCCGTCGAGGACCTCATAGAAGTTCGTGGGGTTGTTGCCCACGATGGAAAGGCCGCGGGCGAGCGCGGAATAGATGTGGGTGTGGGCGTTGATGAAGGCGGGCATGATAACGCCGCCCTTGGCGTCGACCAGCTCGGCGTCGGGATACTTGGCGCGCAGGGCGGCCTCCTCGCCGACCTCGGCGATCTTTGCGCCTTCATAGGCGACGGCGCCATGCTCGTAGTAGCCGCGGCCCTCCGCGTCGCGCGTGATGAGTCGTCCGTTCATGATCAGTTTCATAGGGTCCGTTTCCTCCTTGGCTTGTTTTTTCGATTGACGAAACCCTCCTCTCCGGCAAAAAGAAAGAGCGCCCCATGCGAGGTCACTCGCACGAAACGCCTGCGTTTTCGCCGGAGTGATAGTTTCAGCCCGTGCGCGAAGCACTTCGTTACAGCTATCAATCTTAGATTGTGGATTTATTTTATCGGAAAGCGGGAACAATTTCAATGGATTTTTCGTCAAAATCTGTGAAAATCCCATTGTGAAAACGGAGAAAACGCCTTGCCGATTTTGTGCAAAGCGTTGAATGGGTAAAACGATACCCCGCGATGGCCGTGTAGACCCCGTCAAACCTGCACATGAATTGCAGGTGGGTCGCCTCTGTCCGGCTTTACTGCTTCCAACATCCGACCGCAGAAAGGCAGTCGGGAGGCCTGCAAACCACCGGAGCGTACCGGCGTCCCGTATGACGAAATGTGGGTTTATAAAGAGCCTATCACGCACCACGCAGGGCAGAAAGCCTTATTCGTCCTCGTCCTCCATCATCTGCTGCATGAAGAGGTCGTAGACCTCGTCAAGCTCCGCCTCATCCGTGATGTTGGCGAGCATCTCCTCGCCGTCCACCAGCTCGCTCTTGAGAAGAATGAGACCGTATTCGTCCTCGTTTTCCTCCGCGCCGTCTTCCACAACGGGGAAAAAGGCCATGTAGGTCGTTCCGTTATGCTCGAGCGCGTCGATGTATTCCAGTTCGATGTCGTTGCCCTCGTCGTCCGTCAGCGTGACGAAGTTCGGGCCGTATTCTTCGCTCATGGGGGGTGTCCTCCTCCAAAGTATTTGTTATGGATAGTGCAAGTATACTCCAATTTCGCACACAATGCAAGTTTGACATCCGGCTGATTTTGTATTACAATAAATTACCTTTTGTCTCCGGACAATACCTCGGGCGGAGCATCGCCCGTTTCAATTCGCACAAGGAGGTGGCGCTTACGGAAGAAAAACGCGGGAACGCGCGTGCGCCTCACAGAAAAAGCAGAAAGGGACGCGCCGGTATCACGGCGCTGAAGGTCGTCGGTACGCTGTTTGCCATCGGCGTCGTGACGGCGCTGATGTTCTTCGGCATCTTTATGAAATACGTCCACACGACGCTTGAGCCTCTGCTGGATGTGGATATGAGCGCCTACACGCTCAACCAAAGCTCCATCGTTTACTATCGGGATAAGAGCACGGGCGAGTGGAAGGAGCTGACCAAGTTCCACGGGGCGGAGGACCGCACGAACATTGAGTATGCCGACATTCCCGACCATGTCTGGCAGGCTCTGGTGTCCATTGAGGACCAGCGCTTCTTCCAGCACCATGGCGTGGACTGGAAATCGACGGGCAAGGCGGTGTTCACGCTGCTCACCGGCGGCGGAACGCAGCGCGGCGGCTCGACCATCACCCAACAGGTCATCAAGAACGCCACCGGCAACAACCAGCCGACCATCAAGCGCAAGGTGCTGGAGATCTTCCAGGCGCTGCGCTTTTATAAAAACTATTCGCCCGAGGAGACGCTGACGTTTTACCTCAACCTCGTCTACTTCGGCAACCGTTCCTACGGCATCCAGGCGGCTGCCGAGAACTACTTCGGCAAGGACGCCAAGGACCTGACCGTCGCCGAGGGCGCCGCCATCGTCGGCATCACGCAGTATCCGTACCTTTACGACCCCTCCCGTCAGGGAACGCTCGACAGCGGCAAGACCTTCCGCGAGAAGAACAAGGAGCGGCAGGTGACCGTACTCGACAAGATGCACGAGCTGGGCTACCTGAACGACGCGGAGTACGAGGAGGCAGTCAACGAGCCGCTGGTCTTCGTGTGGGACAAGGACTATGCCGCGGCGGACGGCGGCGAGGAGACGGAGGCCGCCGGAATGGCTGCCGAGACCTACGATCCCTATCTGATCGAGCAGGTCTTTCTGGATGTGGCGGACGCGCTGCATGAGGAGAAGGGCTATTCGCTGGAGGTCGCCAAGAAGCTGCTCTACACGGGCGGCTATCAGATCTATACGACCGTCGACCCCGAGATGCAGGACCTTGTGGAGCGCATCTACGCCGACACGGAGAACCTGCCCTACACCTCCGCCAAGGGCGAGCAGCTCCAGTCCGGCATGACGATCATAGACAACGCCACGGGCAACGTGGTGGCGATGGCGGGGCGCATCGGCGAACGCACGGGGCGCTTCCTGCTCAACTACGCGACGAACTCCCGCCCCTGCGGCAGCGCCATCAAGCCGCTGGCGGTCTACGCGCCCGCGTTGGAGACCGGCATCATCACGCCCGCCTCCGTCATCGACGATTATCCTGTGCGCCTGCAGGCGGGCGCCAACGGCACGGGAAAGCCGTGGCCGAAGAACTCCTACACGGGCTATAAGGGGCTGATCACGCTCCAGACCGCGCTGCGTGTGTCCACGAACACCACGGCGGTGCGCGTGCTGGAAATGCTCTCGCCCTCCGTCTCTTATGAGTTTATGCTGCAGAACCTCGGCTTTACCACTCTGGTGAACGACGATCTTAACTCCGCGGCGCTCGCACTCGGCGGTCTGACCTACGGCGTGAACACGGTGGAGATGGCGGCGGCGTATTCCGCCTTTGCCAACAACGGCGTCTACACCAGACCCCGCACCTTTGTCGAGGTGCGCGACCTCAACGGCAGCATCGTTCTGGAGAACAAGCAGGAATCCTGGGTGGCGATGAAGGAATCCACCGCCTATTCCGTCAATGAGCTGCTCAAGGGCGTTGTCCGCAGCGGCACGGGTACGGGTGCGGCGTTCTCCGGCATGACCATCGCGGGCAAGACCGGCACGACCAGCAACAACTGTGACCGCTACTTCGTCGGCTACACGCCGTACTACACGGCGGCGGTGTGGATCGGCTACGACCGGCCCTCGCGCATCAAGGCCAACGGAAACCCCGCCGCGACCCTTTGGAAAATGGCGATGAGCGAGATCCATGAGACTCTGCCGAACAGGGACTTTTCCGGCGTTCCCGCCGAGATGACCAAGGTGACGGTCTGCACTCGAACGGGCCTGCTGCAGGGCAGCCTTTGTCCGGAGGTCCAGACGGTCTGGGTGGCGGCGAGCAGCGCGCCCACGCTCACCTGCGACGGTCACGTGCATATCAGCCTGTGTACGCAGAGCGGGAAGCTTGCCGGAGAATACTGCCCCGCCGAGTGCGTTGAGGTGCGGAACGCGGTGGACTTCACCGGCGAAAATGTGGCCGCGGGTTGGGGCTACGAGCGCAGCGTGATGCTCGTGCCGCTGAGCGGGGCGGAGCGGGATGCCTATGCCGCGCGGCAGGCGGAGGACCCGAACTTCGTCATTCCGGAGGGGACGCCCGTGACGGCGGACGACAGCCTGAACGTTCTCAACGACCTGATGATGCTCGGAACGTGCGACATTCACTCTTACGTCGAGCCGGAGCCGGAACCGGAGCAGGGCTATTACGATGAGTTCGGCAACTGGATCTCGGGAGAGACGACCGAGCCGGAGGAGCCGCCGGAGGACGGAGACGGCGAGCGGAACAGAGACTTTCTCAACTGGCTGCTCAACGCCGCGGCATAAAGGAACATGAAAAAGCGAAGGCTTCGGTTCAGGAGCCTTCGCTTTTTGTGCTGCGTGTCTGCGCGGCAAGGAGCAGAAGAAAGGGGAAGAGGATCATGCCCGCCACGCCGAACATACGGAAGCCGAGGTACATCGCGGCGAGCGAGGCGATGGGCGGCAGACCGGAGCGCGCCGCCATCAGCTTCGGCTCGGCTACGCTCCTTACGGTGAGCGTGCAGAGGTAAAGGATCACAAGCGCGGCGGTGCGGGGGGTGCTTCCGAGCAGCAGCTCCAGAACGGCCCAGGGGACGAGTACCGTCCCCGTGCCGAACACGGGCAGCGCGTCTACCAGCGTGATGAGAAACGCGCCGAGCAGCGCGAAGCGCGCGCCGAGCAGCGACAGTCCGAGCAAAAGCTGGGCAAAGGTCATCAGACACAAAAGCGCCTGCGCGCGAAGCCAATGGGCAAGCGAGCGCGACACGCTTCCCCGCGCACCGCGCAGTCGGGCGAGCCACGGCGCGGGAAGCCTGCTTTGCGCCGCGCTTCGGAGCGCGGGATAGGAGGAGGAAAAAAAGAACACGGCAAGCACGCAGGTCGCGGCGGAGAGGACAAAACGCGGAATGCCGCCCGCCAACGAGCCGAGCGCGGCGAGCAGCCGCGCGGCAAAGGCGCGGAGCGTCGCGCCGCCTCCGCTCGCAAGACCCTGGAGCTGCGCGGCGGCAAGCTCCCGCAGCCACGCGGGACAGAGCGCGCAGTATTCCTCCAGCCGCGCGAGAAGTCCGGAGACCTGCTCGGGCAGCGCGTCGAGCAGAGCGGGAAGCTGCGTGAGGAACGCGGTCGCCTCGGCAAAGAGCGCCGAGAGCAGCAGCGCGAGCAGACCGCCGAGGAGGAAGAGCAGAAAGAGCGTCAGCAGCGCGGCGGAAAAGCCGCGCTTAAAATGCACCGTGCGGCGCAGGAAGAGGACGGCGGGCTCCATGGCGCGCGCCGCGCCGAGGGCGAGAAGAAAGGGCAGCAGCCACCAGAGAAGATAGCGGAAGAAGAGGTAAAGCACGGCGGCGAGTACGGCATAGTAGGCGGCGGAGAGGAGAAAGTCGCGTTTCTGGGCGCTCTGCAAGGCGTCACCTCCTTGAAAAATAAGGGGAGGGCGAAAGAAAAGCTATTGTGCATCGGCGGGGAATGTGATACAATGTGCAAACGAAAAGGACAGTTGACCGCGAGAGGAGAACAATTATGGGAACGAAAACAAAGTATTATCTGGTCGCAGCAGAGGCGCTGCCGGAGGTTTTCCTCAAGGTGGCGGAGGCGAAGCGCATGCTCCATGCGGGCGAGGTCGCCACGGCGGGCGAGGCCGCGCGGCAGGTCGGCATCAGCCGCAGCGCCTTTTATAAGTACCGCGACAGCGTGCAGCCCTTCAACGATATGAAGACCGGACGCATCATCACGTTCTATGCGCTGCTCAAGGACAATCCGGGCGTGCTGAGCAATGTACTTTCTATTTTTGCCGGTTCCGGTGCGAATATACTGACCATCAACCAGAGCATTCCTGCGAACGGCTGCGCCGCCGTGACCATCTCGGCGGAGACGAGCGATATGCGCGAGTCGCTTGAGGAACTGATCGCCAGCGCGGCGGAGACGGCGGGCGTGGTCAAGTTTGAGATCCTCGCGGGGTGAACCGCGCGGAGCGCAGCGGCATACTATGGGTCAGCAGACTGCTTGCAGTTTGCCGACCCATTTTTTTGCAGGGGAGAAGGGGGCTGACATGGGCCTTATCGTACAGAAATTCGGCGGCAGCTCCGTGCGTGACCGCGCGCGGCTGCTGCGCGCCATGGCCATTGTGAAGGAGGCGTGGGAGCGGGGAGACGAGGTGGTGGCCGTACTCAGCGCGCAGGGCGACACGACCGACGAGCTGCTCGCGCGGGTGCGCGAGCTGTCCGACGCGGCGCCGCAGCGGGAGTTGGACGCCTTGCTCGCTACGGGCGAAACGGCGAGCGTCGCGCTCGGCGCGATCACGCTCGCATCGCTCGGCGTACCTGCGGTCTCGCTCTCCGGTTGGCAGGTGCCGGTGCGGACCGACGGCCTGCACGGCGGCGCGAATGTGACGGATGTTGGCGCGGCGCGTATCCGGCGGGAGCTGGCGGCAGGATGCGTGGTGCTGGTCGCGGGGTTTCAGGGCGTGGACGCGGAGGGAGATGTGACGACGCTCGGCCGCGGCGGGAGCGACACGAGCGCCGTGGCGCTCGCTGCCTTTCTCGGCGCGGAGCGCTGCATCATTTATACGGATGTGGACGGCGTTTATACCACCGATCCGCGCGTATGTCCCGCGGCGCGGCGGCTGGAAACGGTGTCCTGCGACCATATGCTGCGCCTCGCCGCGAACGGCGCGCAGGTGCTGCACGACCGCTCGGCGGCGCTCGCCGCGCGGTACGGCGTGACCGTTGAGGTGCGCTCCTGCGAGCCGGAGAGCGTGGGAACGCTCGTAGAGCCGGATGGGGAGGACCGCGCGCCCGTCACGGGGGTGACGCGCCGCCGCACCGGAGAGATCGTGCGCGTGACGGCCATCGGCCGCGCCCTGCCGTCCATCGCGGCGGTACGCACGGCGGTCACCGCGCTGGAGGCGGCGGGCGTGACGGTCCTCGGCGTGGAGGAGGGCGAGCAGCGCATCACGCTGCTCGCGCACGGCGCCGACGCCGACGCGGCGCTGTGCGCCGTACACGGAGCTTTTTTTCCAAGCTGAGAGGGGGGACGGTCTGCATCGGCAAAAGCCGTTGCAAACCGTCCCCTTTCATGCTATACTACCGAAAAAGGACGGAACGGGGAGGAGTTTGCCATGAGCGAGAGGAGCGCGAAGATCATCGCGGTCGCGGGAAAGGGCGGCGTGGGGAAGACCTCGCTTTCCGCCGCGATGCTGCGCTGCCTGACGGAGCGGTATCCGGACAAGCGGATACTGGCCATCGACGCCGACCCCGCCGTGGGGCTTTCCACGGCGCTCGGACTTGCGGTCGGCGAAACGCTCGACGGCATCCGCAGGCGAGTTTCGGAGGAGGTCGCGGCGCGGCAGGGCGGCGCGGTCGGAGATGTTCTTGCGGGCGTGTCCGCATCTCTGCGCGGCGCGATGCTGCATCCCGCGGGCTATGACTTCTTCGCCATCGGACGGCCCGAAGCGGCGGGCTGCTACTGTGCGGTGAACACCTATCTGCGGCAGGTCATCGGCATGCTCATCGGAGAGTATGACTATGTGGTGATCGACTCCGAGGCGGGCATCGAGCAGATCAACCGCCGCGTACTGGAGCGGGTGACGCACCTTGTCCTCGTTTCCGACGGCAGCAAAAAGGGCGTGGACGTTATCAAGACCGTGCGCCGCGTGGCGGACGAGCTGGTGATGTACGAGCGCTGCGGCGCGGTGCTGAACCGCGTGCTGGACGCGGACGCGGCGCGGCGGCTTGACCTCGGCGGCATTCCGCTGCTGGCGGTCGTCGGCGAGGACGACGCGCAGACGGAGTTCGACATTCTGGGCAGGACGGTCTTTGACCTGCCCGACACCGCGCCCGTACTCGCGGGAGCGCGGACGGCGCTCGCGGCGCTGAGCATCATCTGACGGAGGGAACGGCGATGGAACACAGCCACGAACATCTGCATGGGCATACCCATGAGCATACGCACGAACACGCGGCGGGCGCGGGCGTCGACCGCACGCGGACGCTGCTCGGCTACATGATCGACCACAACGAACACCATTGCGAGGAGTTGGCCGACCTGCTCGACGCGCTTGACGGCGCGCCGCGCAAGAAGCTGCTGGAGGCCATCGGCAGCTTCGAGGTTGCAAATGTTCAGCTGCGCGAGACATTGGACCTGATGGAATGAGGAGGAAGGGAATATGTGCCTGTCTACGGTATACCGCAATGAGGTAAAGAAGGAAAATATCCTCTGCTCCGATGTGACGACCATCGAGCAGGAGGGGAGCGCGATCACGCTCACCGACCTTTTCGGACGCACGCTCACGGTGGAGGGGACGCTCCGCCGCGCCGACCTGACCGGCGGCACGGTAGTGCTGGAGGTCGCAGGATAAAAAAAGTCCGGCGGTGAGCCGGACTTTTTGCATAGATGGGCAAAGTGCCGATTGCATTTCCCGTGAAAGTATGCTATTCTACGCTAAACCGGTCTGCGCTGCATTCGCAGTTAATCTCAACAGGCCGGATACTTAGGAGGTTATTTTCTTGGACCCTGCTGACCCGTTATTGCCGAAAATTCTGCTGCTGGTCATTCTGATCCTCATCAACGCGTTTTTTGCCGCCGCCGAGATCGCGGTCATTTCCCTGTCGGAAACGAAGCTGCGAAAGCAGGCGGAGGAGGGCGATAAGAAGTCGAAAAAGCTGCTGACGCTCACGCAGACGCCGGACAGCTTCCTGTCCGCCATTCAGATCGCGATCACATTGGCCGGCTTTCTGTCCTCGGCGTTCGCGGCAGACAGCTTTTCCGATCTGCTCGTTCACTGGCTGACGGTGGACAAGGGCTTTACCGCCATTTCCGCCGCAACGCTCAATACCATCATGGTCGTACTCATCACGATCGTCCTGTCCTACTTCAGCCTTGTTCTCGGCGAGTTGGTGCCAAAGCGCATCGCCATGAAAAAGACCGAGGTGGTCGCCCGCGCAACGGTTGGCGCGGTGACGACGGTGGCGACGGTGTTCCGCCCGATCATCTGGCTGCTCTCCAAGTCCACGAACGGCGTGCTGCGCCTGCTCCACATCGACCCGAAGGCCGACGAGGAGGATGTGAGCGAGGACGAGATCCGCATGATGGTGGACCTCGGTGAGGAGCGCGGCACCATCGAACCGGCGGAGAAGGAACTCATTGAGAATGTGTTCGACTTCAACAACTCCACGGCGGAGGACGTGATGATCCACCGCACGGATATGGTGATGCTCTGGGTCGAGGACACGGACGAGGAGATATTGTCGACGATCCGCTCCTCCGGCCTTTCGCGCTTTCCGGTCTATGAGGACGACGCGGATGACATCATCGGCATTCTTTCCACGCGCGAGTATCTGCTCAACGCGCACGCGGAGACGCCGAAGCCCATGCGCGAGCTGCTGCGTCCGGCGTATTTCGTGCCGGAATCCGTGCGGACCGACGTGCTGTTCCGCGATATGCAGAGCAAGAAGATCCATATGTCCATCGTGGTCGATGAATACGGCGGCACGAGCGGTCTTGTGACGATGGAGGACCTGTTGGAGGAGATCGTCGGCAACATCTACGACGAGTTCGACCCGCAGGAGGAAAAGGACATCGAAAAGCTCGGCGACAACCTCTGGCGCATCGCCGGCTCCTGCGAGCTGGAGCGGGTGGCAGAGGTGCTGGGCGTCGAATTCCCCGAGGACGAGGAGTCCGACACGCTTGGCGGTCTGGTGTTCGCGCAGCTCTCCTTCATTCCGGAGGACGGCAGTCAGTTCACCGTGGATGCCTGCGGCCTGCACATCGAGGTGCAGAGCTTTAACGAACGCCGTGTGGAGTGGGCGCTCGTCTCCAAGCTTCCCGAGGCGGAGGAGCATACGGAGGAAGCGCCGCAGCAATAAGGACAAAACAAAAAGATGACGGCTTGAAAGAAAGCCGTCATCTTTTTACTGCTTTTGGGAAATAATGCTTGACTTGCGCGCTTGACTTTGATAAAATGAGGCGCTTATATGTGAGAGTATGCACACAGCGAACCCTCACCCATTGCCATAAAGATACCACAATGGCGGAGAAAGCACAAGAGCAGGCGGAATATTTCCATCAACAAAGCCGTGCGTATCATAAAGCGGCGGCGCAGCAATACATTCCCCGCGGCAGACAGAACCGCGGGAAAGGAAAGGCGTGAAGAGCAACAATGGCCAAGGACAAGATGTATGGCAAGACCCTTCGCAAGAACTTCGCTCGACATGAGGAGATCATGGAGATGCCGAACCTTCTGGAACTCCAGAAGAAGTCCTACCAGTGGTTCCTCGACGAGGGACTGCAGGAGGTGTTCAACGACGTCGCCTCGATCTCCAACTATGCGGGCAACCTCGAGCTGAGCTTCATCAGCTACAGGATGGACGAAGCGCCCAAGTACGATGTGGAGGAGTGCAAGGCGCGCGACGCGACCTACGCCGCCCCCCTCAAGGTCAATGTGCGTTTGTTCAACAACCAGACCAAGGAGATCAAGGAGCAGGAGATCTTCATGGGCGACTTCCCGCTCATGACCCAGTCCGGCACCTTCGTCATCAACGGCGCGGAGCGCGTGGTCGTCAGCCAGATCGTCCGCTCCCCGGGCGTGTACTACGGCAAGGAGATCGATCTCAAGACCGATCTGCCCCTGCTCACCAGCACCGTGATCCCCTACCGCGGCGCGTGGCTCGAATATGAGACCGACACCAACGAGGTGTTCTGGGTCCGTATCGACAAGAACCGCAAAATTCCCATCACCGAGCTGATCCGCGCCCTCGGCGGCCAGCTGCAGGAGTATGCCGCGCTCAAGACCGATCAGGGCATTCTGGACCTGTTCGGCGACGACGACCGCATCCGCGTCACCATCGAGAAGGACACCTGCAAGACCTATGAAGAGGCCATGCTGGAGATCTACCGCAAGCTGCGCCCGGGCGAGCCGCCCACGGTCGAAGCGGCGGAGACCCTGGTCAACAACCTCTTCTATGACCCGCGCCGCTATGATCTGTCCATGGTCGGCCGCTACAAGTTCAACAAGAAGCTCTCCCTGTGGACCCGCATCCACGGGCAGAAGCTGGCCTATCCCGTCGCCGACCCGCGCACGGGCGAGATCCTCTTCGACGCCGGTCATGTCATGACCAGCGACGAGGCCCGCGAGCTGGACGCCATCGGCGTCAACGAGGTGACGCTCGACCTCGACGGAAAGACGCTGCGCGTCTTCTCCAACAACATGGTCGATCTCAGCCGCTTCGTCGATTTCGACCCCGCGGCGGAGTGCGGCATCAAGGAACGCGTCCGCAAGAGCGTGATGGAGGATATTCTCTCGAAGTATGAGGGCGAGGAGCTTAAGGAGGTCCTGCGCGAGAGCGCCGACCTGCTCGCGCCGAAGCACATTCTGGTCGACGATATTCTGGCGTCCATCAACTACATGAACGCGCTGGCGCACGGCATCGTCACCCGCGACGACATCGACCATCTCGGCAACCGCCGCCTGCGCTGCGTGGGTGAGCTGCTGCAGAACCAGTTCCGCATTGGCTTTAGCCGCATGGAGCGCGTCATCCGCGAGCGCATGACCATTCAAGACCTCGACATCGTGACGCCGCAGAGCCTGATCAACATCCGTCCGGTCACGGCCGCCATCAAGGAGTTCTTCGGCTCCAGCCCGCTCTCCCAGTTCATGGATCAGACGAACCCCCTTGCCGAGCTGACGCACAAGCGCCGTTTGTCCGCACTCGGCCCCGGCGGTCTTTCCCGCGAGCGCGCGAACATGGAGGTCCGCGATGTTCACTACAGCCACTACGGCCGCATGTGTCCCATCGAGACGCCGGAAGGTCCGAACATCGGCCTGATCTCCTATCTCGCCACCTACGCCCGCATCAATGAGTACGGCTTCATTGAGGCGCCGTTCCGCGCAGTCGATCACGCCACCGGCAAGGTCGCCGATGAGGTGACCTATATGACTGCGGATGTGGAGGATCAGTTCATCGTCGGTCAGGCTGCCGAGCCGATGGATGAGAACGGCTGCCTCATCAATCCGCGTATCACCTGCCGCCACCGCGACGAGATCGTCGAGGTCGACCGCGACCGCGTCGATTACATCGACATTTCCCCGCGCATGATGGTCTCCATCGCGACCGCGATGATCCCGTTCCTGCCGAACGACGACGCGAACCGCGCCCTGATGGGCGCGAATATGCAGCGTCAGGCCGTTCCTCTGCTCCGTCCCGAGGCGCCCATCGTCGGCACCGGCATGGAGCATAAAATCTGCATCGACTCCGAGGTCGCCGTCCTCGCCGAGGGCGACGGCGTCGTGACCAAGATGGACGCGCGCAGCGTCACCGTTGCCTACGACAGCGGCGAGACGAAGGAATACAAGCTCACCAAGTTCCTGCGCTCCAACCACGGCACCTGCATCAACCAGCACCCCATCGTCGATGTCGGCGAGCGCGTGCATGGCAAGTATGTCAACGAGAACGGCGAGACGGTCGATCCCACCGTGCTGGCGGACGGCCCCGCCACCGATCAGGGCGAGCTGGCGCTCGGCCGCAATATCCTCGTCGGCTTCATGACATGGGAAGGCTACAACTACGAGGACGCCGTTCTGCTCAACGAGCGTCTGGTCCGCGAGGACCTTTATACCTCCATCCATCTGGAGGAGTATGAGCTGGATTCCCGCGACACCAAGCTTGGCCCCGAGGAGATCACCCGCGACATTCCCAATGTCGGCGAGGACGCCCTCAAGGACCTCGACGAGCGCGGCATCATCCGCATCGGCGCGGAGGTCCATGCCGGTGATATTCTCGTCGGCAAGGTCACGCCCAAGGGCGAGACCGACCTGACCGCCGAGGAGCGCCTGCTGCGCGCCATCTTCGGCGAGAAGGCGCGCGAGGTGCGCGACACCTCCCTCAAGGTCCCGCACGGCGAGAGCGGCATCGTGGTCGATGCCAAGGTGTTCTCCCGCGAGAACGGCGACGAGCTTGGCCCCGGCGTGAACATGGTCGTCCGCGTTTACATTGCCCAGCGCCGCAAGATCCAGCCCGGCGACAAGATGGCGGGCCGTCACGGCAACAAGGGCGTCGTTTCCCGCGTGCTGCCGCAGGAGGATATGCCCTTCCTGCCCGACGGTACTCCACTCGACATCGTTCTGAACCCCCTCGGCGTTCCCTCCCGTATGAACATCGGTCAGGTGCTGGAGGTCCATCTCGGCTACGCCGCCAAGACCCTTGGCTGGAAGGTCGCCACGCCCATCTTCGACGGCGCGACCGATAAGGACATTTCCGAGGCGCTCCAGCTTGCCGGTCTCGATCCCGAAGGCAAGAGCTGGCTGTACGACGGCCGCACCGGCGAACGCTTTGACAACAAGGTCACCGTCGGCTATGTTTACTTCCTCAAGCTGCATCACCTTGTTGACGATAAGATCCACGCCCGTTCCACCGGCCCGTACTCCCTTGTCACGCAGCAGCCGCTCGGCGGCAAGGCACAGTTCGGCGGCCAGCGCTTCGGCGAAATGGAAGTTTGGGCGCTCGAGGCCTACGGCGCGAGCTACACGCTGCAGGAGATCCTGACCGTCAAGTCCGACGATGTGACCGGCCGTGTCCGCACCTACGAGGCCATCGTCAAGGGACACAATGTCCCGCAGCCCGGCGTGCCGGAGTCCTTCAAGGTCCTGGTCAAGGAACTGCAGTCCCTGTGCCTCGACATTCAGGTGCTTGACCGCGACGGCAACCAGATCGAACTCAAGGAGGACGAGGACGCGCTCGATACCTTCAACCTTGCCCGCATGGACGCGGACGATGAGCGCAACCGCAACCCCTTCGCCGACGAGGCGGAGCTGGAGGACGCAGGCTTTGAATATGTTCCCGACGACGAGGTCGAAGCCGACCTTGCCGACGACAAGGACGAGTATTAAGAAAAGGAGAAGCATGAATTATGAGTTACGCTACATTTGACGCCATCAAGATCGGCATCGCTTCTCCGGAAATGATCCGTGAATGGTCCTACGGCGAAGTCAAAAAGCCGGAGACCATCAACTACCGCACCCTCAAACCGGAGCGCGACGGCCTGTTCTGCGAGCGCATCTTTGGCCCCACGAAGGACTGGGAGTGCCATTGCGGCAAGTATAAGAAGATCCGCTACAAGGGCAAGATCTGCGACCGCTGCGGCGTTGAGGTCACCCGCGCGAAGGTCCGCCGCGAGCGCATGGGCCACATCAAGCTGGCGACGCCCGTTTCCCACATCTGGTACTTCAAGGGCATTCCCTCCCGCATGGGTCTGCTGCTCGACATCAGCCCCCGCATTCTGGAGAAGGTCCTGTATTTCGCCGCCTATATCGTCACCGATCCCGGTGAGACCCCGCTCATCAAGAACCAGATCCTCAGCGAGAAGGAATACCGCGATATGCGCGAGAAGTATGAGGACGATTTCGACGCCGGTATGGGCGCCGAGGCCGTCAAGAAGCTTCTCCAGCAGATCGACCTTGAAGCGCTCTCCGAGCAGCTCCACGCCGAGCTGAAGGGTGCGAGCGGTCAGAAGAAGGCCCGCATCGTCAAGCGCCTGGAGGTCGTGGACGCGTTCCGCCTGAGCGGCAACAAGCCCGAGTGGATGATCATCGATGTTCTGCCGGTCATTCCGCCGGAGATCCGTCCCATGGTCCAGCTTGACGGCGGCCGTTTTGCCACGAGCGACCTGAACGATCTCTACCGCCGCGTCATCAACCGCAACAACCGCCTCAAGAGGCTCATGGAACTCAAGGCCCCCGACATCATCGTCCGCAACGAAAAGCGTATGCTGCAGGAGGCGGTGGACGCCCTGATCGACAACGGTCGCCGCGGCCGCGCCGTCACCGGCGCGAACAACCGCGCGCTCAAGAGCCTGAGCGATATGCTCAAGGGCAAGCAGGGCCGCTTCCGTCAGAACCTGCTCGGCAAGCGCGTGGACTACTCCGGCCGAAGCGTTATCTGCGTCGGCCCCGAACTGAAGATCTACCAGTGCGGCGTGCCGAAGGAGATGGCGCTGGAGCTGTTCCGTCCGTTCATCATGAAGAAGCTTGTCGAGGACGGCAGCGCCAACAACATCAAGTCCGCCAAGAAGATGGTCGATAAGGGCCGTCCGGAGGTCTTGGACGCGCTCGACTTTGTTATCAAGGATCACCCCGTCATGCTCAACCGCGCGCCGACGCTCCACCGTCTCGGCATTCAGGCGTTCGAGCCGGTGCTGGTCGAGGGCCGTGCGCTCAAGCTGCACCCGCTCAACTGCACGGCGTTCAACGCGGACTTCGACGGCGACCAGATGGCCATTCATGTTCCTCTGTCCGCCGAGGCGCAGGCGGAGGCCCGTATCCTCATGCTTTCCGCCAACAACCTCCTGCGCCCGCAGGACGGCGGCCCCGTCACCGTTCCGACGCAGGATATGGTACTCGGCTCCTACTACCTCACCTTTGACCGCTTTGAAAACGGCGTGAGCCAGCTCGACAACGATGAGTTCTGGCCCTCCAATGTCGATTTCTCCCTCGCGGGCAAGAGCCTGAGCGAGCTGACCGACGAGGAACGCGCGAACACGCACCTCAATGCCTACCGCGACGAGGACGAGGCGATGCTCGCCTTCAAGGCTCATCTCATCGGCACCCACCAGCCCATCCGCGTGCGCGTGGAGAAGGAGCTGCCGGACGGCACGATGGGTCACAAGATCGTTGACACGACCATCGGCCGCATCGTGTTCAACCACAATATCCCGCAGGACCTCGGCTTTGTCGAGCGCGTGGACGAGAACGGTCAGCCGACCGAGCATTACTTCGACTACGAGATCACCTTCACCTGCGGCAAGAAGCAGCTGGGCAAGATCGTTGACCGCACCATCAAGAAGCACGGCTTCACCGTCGCCGCCGAGGTACTCGACAACATCAAGGCGACCGGCTACCACAACTCCACCATCGCCGCCATCACCATATCCATCGCGGATATGACCATCCCCGATGAGAAATACACGCTCATCAACGAGACCGAGCAGCGCGTTGTGGACATCGAAGACCAGTTCAAGATGGGATTCATGACCGAGGACGAGCGCTACCGCGCGGTCGTCGCCGAATGGGAAAAGACCACCGCCGATGTTACCGACGCCCTGCAGAAGAACATGGACCGCTACAACCCCATCTTCATGATGGCGGATTCCGGCGCCCGTGGCTCCATGAAGCAGATCCGTCAGCTGACCGGTATGCGCGGTCTGATGGCGAACACCGCCGGTAAGACCATCGAGATCCCCATCAAGGCAAACTTCCGCGAAGGCCTGTCCGTGCTGGAGTACTTCATCTCCAGCCGCGGCGCCCGTAAGGGCCTCGCCGATACGGCGCTTCGTACCGCGGACTCCGGTTACCTCACCCGCCGCATGGTCGATGTCTGCCAGGATGTTATCATCCGCTCCGACGACTGCGGCGCGGATCACGGCATCATCGCCAGCGAGATCAGCGAGAACGGTCAGGTCATCGAGAAGTTCTCCGAGCGTATCCACGGCCGCTATCCCATCCATGATGTTCTCAAGCCCGGTACCGACGAGGTGCTGATCTCCAAGGATCACATGATGGACGCGAGCGATGCCGATCTGCTCGAAAAGTTCGACATTCATCAGGTCGAGATCCGTACCGTGCTGACCTGCCGCGCCCACTCCGGCGTGTGCGCGAAGTGCTACGGCATGAACCTTGCCACCAGCAAGCCCGTTGGCCCCGGCGAGGCGGTCGGCATCATCGCCGCCCAGTCCATCGGCGAACCCGGCACGCAGCTGACGATGCGTACCTTCCACACCGGCGGCGTTGCCGGCGGCGACATCACGCAGGGTCTTCCGCGTGTTGAGGAACTGTTCGAGGCGCGCCGTCCCAAGAAGATGGCGACGCTTTCCGAGATCGCCGGTAAGGTCAGGTTCGAGGAGGCCACGAAGGGCAGCCTGCTGAACATCATCGTGACCGCCGACGACGGCGACACCCGCACCTACTCCGTGCCGCACACCGGCCTGCGCGTGAAGGACGGCGACGTGATCGAAAAGGGCTGCCAGCTGCAGGAGGGCGCGCTCAACCCGCACGACGTGCTGCGTATCCGCGGCGCTTCCGCCGTTCACAACTACCTCATTCAGGAGGTTTTGAAGGTCTACCGTCAGCAGGGCGTTGACATCAACGATAAGCATATCGAGGTCATCGTCCGCCAGATGATGCGTAAGGTGCGCGTGGAGGAATCCGGCGACACCGAGCTGCTCAGCGGCGCGATGGTCGATGTTCTGGAGCTGATGGACGCCAATGAGGCCATTCGCGCGCGCAACGCCGCGGGCGAGGTCAATGCCGAGACCGGCGAGCCGCTGCGCGAGGCCGAGGCCACGCAGCTGCTCATGGGTATCACCAAGGCGTCGCTGGCTACCGATTCCTTCCTCTCCGCCGCCTCCTTCCAGGAGACCACCAAGGTGCTGACCGAGGCCGCCATCAAGGGCAAGGTCGACCACCTGCTCGGCCTGAAGGAGAATGTTATCATCGGTAAGCTGATCCCCGCCGGCGCGGGTCTGAATGCCTACCGCGAGTTCGCCGAGGAGATCGTCCCCGAGCCGGAGAAGCCCGCCGAAGAGGCTCTGCCGCAGGAGGAAGCTCCCGCTGCCGAGGCCACTGAAGCCGCTTCCGCCGCCGACGGTGCGGAAGGCGAAGAAGTCTAAAATCGCAGAAGGAGAGCCGACCGGTCCGGTCGGCTCTCCTTTTATGCAAAAGCGCCGAAAAGAAAATGAAAAAATCGTATAATTCAGAGAAAATTTTGGAGGGCGGCGGGGAAATATTGCTTGACGATGGGGGACAACTATGCTATAATTCCAGATTGCGCGAGACTATTTCGCGGATTTCGTTATGCCGTGAGGAGGGCGCGCCGTGTTAGAGGAACTCAGCACCGCCCGAAAGGTCGTCGGCGTGAAGCAGTCCGTACGCGCGCTGCGCGAGGGAAGGGCCGCGAGGGTCTTTCTCGCCTGCGATGCGGATCCCGCGCTGACGGAGCGCGTCGCCGCCATGTGTGCCGCCGTTCCTGTGGAGCGGGGCGCGACGATGGCGCAGCTCGGCGCCGCCGCCGGAATATCCGTCGGCGCGGCGGTCGTGACGCTTCTGAACGGATAGCATTGGTTTTTTCAGGATATTTTTCCGGTATCCTGCAAAAAATAAATTGAGCTTCGGCTCGCAATTTTTCAGAAAGGAGAACTTTTGAATGCCTACTTTTAATCAGCTGGTTCGCAAGGGCAGAGAGCAGGCCACTTACAAGTCCAATTCTCCCGCCATGCAGTACGGTCTCAACACTCTGAAGAACAAGGAAACCAATCTTCCTTCTCCTCAGAAGCGCGGCGTCTGCACCGCGGTCAGAACGGCGACCCCTAAGAAGCCGAACTCCGCTCTTCGTAAGATCGCCCGTGTGCGTCTTACCAACGGTTATGAGGTCACCGCTTACATCCCCGGCGTCGGTCATTCCCTGCAGGAACACTCTGTGGTCATGATCCGCGGCGGCCGTGTCAAGGATCTCCCCGGTGTGCGTTACCACATCATCCGCGGCACTCTGGACGCGCAGGGCGTGCAGGGCCGTATGCAGGGCCGTTCCAAGTACGGCGCGAAGCGCCCGAAGCAGAAGTAAGGTCTGCATGAAAGTAGAGCTTTGCCAAAAGGTCTTATCATATAAGGATACCTCTTTGGCAGGCCGAAACACGGCGGGGGCAAGCCCCGTCCGCGAGTACCTATGATTTCTATATTATAAGAAGGAGGGAAGCAAAGTGCCCAGAAGAGGTAATGTTCCCAAGAGAGAAATTCTGCCCGATCCTATGTACAACAGCGTCCTGGTGACCAAGCTCGTCAACAGCATCATGCTCGACGGCAAGAAGGGTGTGGCGCAGAAGGTCGTTTACGGTGCGTTCGACATCATCAAGGAAAAGACCGGCAATGAGCCGCTCGATGTCTTCACCCAGGCGATGGAAAACATCATGCCCGTTCTCGAGACCAAGACCCGCCGTGTCGGCGGCGCCAACTATCAGGTTCCTATGGAGGTTCGTCCCGCCCGTCGTCAGACCCTCGGTCTGCGCTGGCTGACGGCCTATTCCCGCGCCCGCGGTGAGCGCACCATGGCCGAGCGTCTCGCCGGCGAACTCATGGACGCCGCCAACAACACCGGCGCGGCAGTGAAGAAGCGCGAAGACACCCACAAGATGGCCGAGGCCAACAAGGCGTTCGCACACTTCCGCTGGTAAGCAGGCAAGGAGAATCTTATGCCGAGAAAAGTATCTCTGGAGAAAACAAGAAATATCGGCATCATGGCCCATATCGATGCAGGCAAGACCACGACGACCGAGCGTATCCTGTACTACACAGGCGTCAACTACAAGCTCGGCGAGACCCACGAGGGTACTGCGACGATGGACTGGATGGAGCAGGAGCAGGAGCGCGGCATCACCATTACGTCTGCCGCGACGACGTGCTTCTGGAAGGACCACCGCATCAACATCATCGACACCCCGGGTCATGTTGACTTTACGGTCGAGGTGGAGCGCAGCCTGCGCGTGCTGGACGGCAGTGTGACCGTCATGTGCGCGAAGGGCGGCGTGGAGCCGCAGAGCGAGACGGTTTGGCGTCAGGCGGATCACTATCACGTACCCCGCATGATCTATGTCAACAAGATGGACATCATGGGCGCGGACTTCTACAACGTCCTGCGTATGATCGACGAGCGTCTCAAGTGCAATGCGGTCCCCATCCAGCTGCCCATCGGCAAGGAGTCGGAGTTCCGCGGCATCATCGACCTTGTGGAGATGAATGCGGACGTGTACTACGATGAGATGGGCAAGGATATGCGCGTGGAGGAGATCCCTGCGGATATGCGCGAGCTTGCGGAGGAATACCGCGAGAAGATGCTCGATGCCGTGTCCATGTTCGACGATGAGATCATGGAAATGTATCTTGACGGCAAGGAGATCCCTACCGCCAAGATCCGCGCGGCCATCCGTAAGGCGACCGTCGCGGTCGAGATGGTCCCCGTGGTCTGCGGTACATCCTACCGCAACAAGGGCGTGCAGAAGCTGCTCGACGCGATCGTGGACTATATGCCCGCGCCGACCGATATTCCCGCCATTGAGGGCATCAACCCGAAGACGGACGAAGAAGACAAGCGTGAGCCGAGCGATGACGAGCCTTTCTCCGCCTTGGCATTCAAGATCATGACCGACCCCTATGTCGGCCGCCTGAGCTTCTTCCGCGTTTATTCCGGTACCCTCAATACCGGCTCCTCCGTTCTCAACTCCACCAAGGGCGTTCGGGAACGCATGGGCCGCATCCTGCAGATGCACGCCAACCATCGTGAGGACATCGAGACGGTCTACTCCGGCGACATCGCCGCCGCGGTCGGCCTCAAGAACACCACGACGGGCGACACGCTCTGCGACGAAAAGCATCCGATCATCCTCGAGAGCATGGAGTTCCCCGAGCCGGTCATCCGCGTTGCCATCGAACCCAAGACCAAGGCGGGTCAGGAGAAGATGGGCATCGCGCTGATGAAGCTTGCCGAGGAGGACCCCACATTCAAGACCTACACGGACGAGGAAACGGGCCAGACCATCATCGCCGGCATGGGCGAGCTGCATCTGGAGATCATCGTGGACCGTCTGCTCCGCGAGTTCAAGGT
>CAKTEZ010000024.1 GCA_934553255.1 uncultured Oscillospiraceae bacterium | reverse complement strand
ACGCGCGGCGAGCTGCCGAACGACGAGATGTATATGTCCGGCCGCAGCCTCTTCCCGCTGACCATCGAGATGTGCAACCGCATCTCCCGCGCGTTCGGCGGCAAGATGCGTATCTCCTTCGCCGGCGGCGCGGAGTTCTTCAACTGCGATAAGCTGTTCGCCGCGGGCATCTGGCCCATCACCGTCGCCACCACCATTCTCAAGCCCGGCGGCTACAACCGCCTGCTCCAGATGGTCAAGAAGGTCGAGCCGATGGAGTACCGCGCCTTCTCCGGCACCGACTCTGCCGCCATCGCGGATCTCGCCGCCTCCGCCCGCACGAACTTCCACCACCTCAAGCCCATCAAGCCCCTGCCCAGCCGCAAGTCCACCGAGCAGGTGCCTTGGCTTGACTGCTTCACCGCGCCGTGCAAGGGCGGCTGCCCCATCGAACAGGACATCCCCGAATACCTCGAGCTGTGCCGCAAGGGTCTCTACGGCCCCGCGCTCAAGCTCATCACCGAGAAGAACGCCCTGCCGTTCATCACCGGCACCATCTGCGCGCACCGCTGTCAGGGCAAGTGTTCCCGCAACTTCTACGACGAGAGCATTCATATCCGCGACACCAAGCTCATCGCCGCGCAGAACGGCTACAACGCGCTGATGGCCTCCATCAAGCTGCCCGAGCGCGTCGAAGGCAAAAAGGTCGCCATCATCGGCGGCGGCCCGACCGGTATCGCCGCGGCGTACTTCTGCGGCCGCGCGGGCATTGAGACCACCATCTTCGAGCGCGAGCGTAAGCTCGGCGGCGTGCCGCGCTATGTCATTCCCGCGTTCCGCATCTCCGACGAAGCCATCGACAAGGATATTGCCCTGATGCTGCGCTACGGCGTTGAGGTCAAGTGCGGCAAGAGCGCCCCCTCCGTCGCCGAGCTGAAGGAAATGGGCTACACCCACATCCTCCTCGCCACCGGCGCATGGAAGGCCGGTAAGCTCGACATTGAGGGCAATGTGCAGGGCGTCATCGAGTGGATGAAGAAGGAAAAGAAGCAGGTCAAGCCCAACCTCTCCGGCAACATCGTCGTGGTCGGCGCGGGCAATACCGCCATGGACGCCGCCCGCGTCGCCAAGCGCATGGGCGCGCACGCCACCATCCTCTACCGCCGCACCAAGAAGTTCATGCCTGCCGACGAACACGAGCTGCAGCTTGCCATCGACGAGGGCGTGGAGTTCATTGAGCTGGCCGCTCCCGTCAAGCAGTCCAAGGGTATGCTGCTGTGCGACAGGATGGTACTCGGCGAGCCTGACGAGACCGGCCGCCGCAGCCCCGTGAAGTCCGGCGAGCAGTTCTCCATTCCCTGCGACCTCGTCCTCTCCGCCGTCGGCGAGCAGGTCGACTCCGACCTCATGGCCGCCAACGGCATCGAGATGGAGCGCAAGGGTCCCGCGTTTAAGACCAATGTCGAGGGCGTGTACTGCGCGGGCGACGCGCACCGCGGCCCCGCCACCGTGGTCGAGGGCATTGCCGACGCCGCGCGCTTCGCCGAAGCCGTGGTCGGCGCTCCTTATGAGTACGAGATCCCCGCGCAGGCGTTCATCACCGAGGCCGACGCCATCGCCAAGCACGGCATTCTCAGAATGTCCGGCAAGTGCGAGGGTGAGCGCTGCCTGCAGTGCTCCACCGTCTGCGAGAACTGCGTGGACTCCTGCCCGAACCGCGCGAATGTCGCCGTCGTGATGCCCGACGAGAGCCACCAGATCATCCATGTGGACAAAATGTGCAACGAGTGCGGCAACTGCACGCAGTTCTGCCCGTATGCCAGCGAGCCGTGCCACGACAAGTTCACCCTCTTCCAGACGGCGGAGGACATGGCGGAGAGCAAGAACCCCGGCGTTCTCTTCCTCGACGCCGACCATGTCCGCGTCCGCATGGCAGAGGAGCGCGACTACGATCTCACCACCTCCGACAACGATCTGCCGGTGGACATCGAAGCGCTGATCTTCACCCTCCGCGACAAGTACGGCTATCTGTTCGCATAAGCGAAGCCCTCTATCCGAACGCAGGAGCGACCGCTGAAAAGCGGCCGCTCCTCTTTTCTTTACACGAATAGCCCGCGCAGACCGACGCAGTCCCGCAGCGCGGCGGCGCGGACGGCGCATAGAGATTGATGAGCAGCCCCCGCCAGTCGGGGCAGGAGCGCTCCAACGCCGCGCGGACCTCCTGCCGCGGCAAGGCTGAGAGGAGGATACTCTCAGCAGTCAAATGCGCCAGATAACGGTTAACATAATCTATTCCAAGCAGGCTCTCCGGCACAGGCAGCGCAAGCTGGTAGTCGATGTCGCAGGGGAAGCGCTGCGGAAAAAAGCGCGTGTCATAGCGGCGGAAGCCCTTGCCGATGCTCCGCAGCGTATCGTGCAGCGAGCGGTTCTCCGGCAGCGGCGCGGCAGCGAGCGAGCGCCAGAGGAGCAGCGTCCGCGCCGCCGTCTGCCGCGCGGACAGCGCGCCGAACACCGTCAATTCATTCATCGTTCTTCACCTCGCCATGTTATCTACACCCATGGCGAGGAAAAGACAAGACTTGAAAAATCGTCCGAAATGTGGTAATATACGATTTGGAAAAAGCAAAAAACGCAGAAGAAAGCCGCCCAAACGGGCGGCTTTCCAAATTGTGCGGTTTTTACTTGGCGGGAACCGTCAGGATCTGGCCGACATAGATGATGTACGGATCGGCGATCTTGTTGGCCTCTGCGATCTTGCCGAACTGCGCGCCGGAGCCATAGAGCTTGTACGCAATGTTCCACAGGCAGTCGCCCGCGACGACCGTGTAGGTGTCGCCGCTGGGAGCGGGCGTGGGTTCGGGCTGCGGCTCGGGTTCAACGACCGGAGCGGTCTTGATGGTGATGCGGCCCTGCGGCGCGGCATACGCCGCACCGATGACGCCCTTGAGTTCGGTGGTAATATATTCCATCATGGCCTCATCCAGAGGCACACCGGTATCGAACTGAGCGGTAGCGGCAGCGAAAGCGTAATAGGTGTCGCCGCCGGCGGCGCAGAAGTTATTGGTAACGACGGCGTAGGTATCGTCGGCCTTGAACGCCTTACCGTTGATGCTGTCGATGGTCACGCGGTTGATGCTCTTGGGCGCGTGATAAGTGGAGCCGGGATAGAGGTCGCCCGCATCAAATTCCTTGGCTGTATCAATGGTGAAATTGATGCCGGACACCTGCGGGAAGCCGCCGACCGGCAGGCTGTAGGTAGACGCTTCGAGAGCCTCGAGAAGCTGTGCGCCGGTAACATAAACGACCGCGACGGTGTTGCCGAAGGGCAGCACGGTGTTGATGTCCTTCTTGGTGATGTCGCCGACCTTGATGGGCGCGCGGATGCCGCCGCCGTTGGTGATGGCGACCACATGATCCGTATCGACCGTCAGGCCGTCCTTGTTCTGCAGGACCTTCCAGACCATCGCGTCGGTGATCAGGTCGCCGTTGTTGGTCTCGCCGTCACGGTTGCCGTTGGGAGCCTTCGCGCCATTGAGTTCAACCTCGCTCTTCGCAAAAACGGCGCCGTACTCGGCATCGACACGATCCACGATAACCTTCGCCGCAGCGGCAACGGTCTCGTCCTTGGCGGTGTTCTCGTCGACTGCAAAGAGAGAATTGCTCTCGATCTTCTTGGTAGCGTCGTCAATGACGATCACGCCGATGTTTTCAAACGCCGTACCGGTGGACTGGATCGGTTCGCCATTAGCGCCCTTATCCATCACGGTATGGGAGTGACCGTCGATGATGAAATCGATCCCCTTGACAGCGCTGTAAAGGTCATAGGAGGTATAGGGCTTCGACTCGGCGTCAACACCCAGGTGAGCCAGGCAGATAACAACATCGGCATCCTTGAGAGCCGCGACCTGGTCGGCGGCAGCCTTGGTGAAGGCATCGCCGGTTGCAAAGGTCAGTCCCTTGATGAGCGCAGGGTTGGCCTTGGTCTGGGTCTCCGGAGTTTCCATGCCGAAGAAGCCGACCTTCACGCCGGACTTGGTCGTGTAGGTATAGTTGGCGTCAAAGATGGTGGTGCCGTCGGCATTGAAAACATCCGCGCAGAGCACCTTGAAGCCGGCCTTGGCCATGTTCTCCTTGAGCTGAGCATAGCCGTAGTCAAACTCATGGTTGCCGAGCGTGGCGACATTATAGCCCGCGGCATTCATCATGGCGACCGCATCAGCGCCCTTGGTGGTGCTGACATAGGTCGTACCCTGACTGTAGTCACCGGCGTCAACGAGGATGACCTCCGCGCCCTTGGCCTCATAGTCGGCCTTGAGTGCGGTGATATAGGCATAGCCCTCGACTGCGCCATGAACGTCATTGGTGTGCAGAATGACGGTCTTGCCCTCCATTGTTGCGGCGGGAGCCGATGTGACAACGATCTCCTCCGCATTGACCGTCACGGCCAGAGAGAATACCATTGCCAGAGTCAGAAGCAGGGACAAAAACTTTCGCATAGCTTTTTCCTCCTGAATTTTTTGCCAAAGCCCTTGTCCGCATCGGTCGCACAGCTTTGGCAGGATATGCTTATTTTACCTTTTTTCCCGTCCTTGTACAAGCCGCATTCTCTCGCCATAATCACAGATTTTCGCCGCTCTTTCTTGTCGCTTTTGCCGATTTCACTTTTTCTGTGGAAATCGTGGGAAAAACATGCTATTGTAAGTGTGTATTGATTTTTTTCAGGCAAAGGAGCGGAACACCTATGAAAAAATTGCTCAAGGGCGGCTTTGTCGTCACGCCCCGCGGCTCCCGCCGCGCGGACGTTCTGCTTGACGGCGAGAAGATCGCGCAGGTCGGCCATGTTTCCCCCGCCGAGGCGCAAAACGCCGAGGTGACGGATGTTTCCGGCTGCTACCTCTTCCCCGGCTTTATCGACGCGCATACGCACTTCGACCTCGATGTGTGCAATACGACCACGGCGGACGATTTTGCGTCCGGCACGCGCAGCGCCATCCGCGGCGGCACGACCACCGTCATCGACTTCGCCTGCCCCAACAAGGGCGAGTCACTCGCCTACGGTCTTGATCTCTGGCACAAAAAGGCCGACGGCCGCTGCTCATGCGACTACGGCTTCCACATGACCATCGACGACTGGAACGAGAGCGTCGAGGGCGAGCTGGACGCCATGTTCGACGCAGGCATCACCTCCTTTAAAATGTACCTCACCTACCCCGCCATGATGATCGGCGACGGTGCGGTGTATTCCGCGCTCAAGGCGCTCACGGCGCGCGGCGGCATCGCGGGCGTCCATTGTGAGAACGCGGGCGTGATCGACGCGCGCATTGCCGAGCTGAAGGCCGCGGGCCGCGCGGCGGAGGTCTCCGCCCATCCCGAGGCCCGCCCCGACTATCTCGAGGCCGAGGCGGTCGCGCGGCTGCTTCGCATTGCCGAGGCGGCGGACGCGCCGGTGGTCATCGTCCACCTGACGAACGCCGAGGCCCTGCGCGAGGTCGAACGCGCCCGCGCGCGCGGGCAGAAGGTCTATGTCGAGACCTGCCCGCAGTACCTCGCTCTTGACGATGGCGTATACCACGATGCCAACTGGTCCATGGCCGCGCGCTATGTCTGCGCGCCGCCCATCCGCAGCGAGGAAAATCAGGCCGCGCTCTGGCGCGGTCTGCGCCGCGGCGAGATCCAGACCATCTCCACCGACCACTGCTCCTTCACCCTCGCGCAGAAGGACGTGGGCCGCGAGGATTTCACGAAGATCCCCGGCGGTCTTCCCGGAGTGGAGACGCGCGGCGAGGTCGTCTATACCTGCGGCGTCGCCGCGGGAAACATGACGGTCGCGGGTATGTGCCGCGCCCTGTGTGAAAACCCCGCGAAGCTTTATGGACTCTATCCCCGCAAGGGCGTCATCGCCGTCGGCTCGGACGCGGACATCGTAGTCTACGACCCCAAGGCGAGCCATATCCTCTCCGCGCGCGACATGGTCACCAAGGCGGGCTACACGCCCTTTGAGGGACTGCGTACCGAGGGCGGCATCACAAAGGTCTATCTGCGCGGCGACCTGATGGTCGAAAACGGCAGCATCGTCGGCGGCCGCAAGGGCGAATACCTCCGCCGCGGGCTTTGCACCCTTTGAGAGAAAAGAGGAATGCTTCCATGAACTTCCGCACCATTCTGTTTTCGCAGTATCCCGCGTTTTTTCTGCTTGCCGTGCTGTTCCTGATCTCCTACCTGCGCGTCCGCAAGTCTTCCGCGGTCCGATCCGTGCTGTGGGTGCTTCTCTTCGGCGCGGCGCTCGCCGCGTCGGTGGTCTTCTGCTTCCTCGGCATTCAGGCCGAACTGTGGACGCTCAAAACGCTCTTTGCGCTCGGCTTCTGGAGCTGGTTCGGCGTTCTTCTCGTGCTGTTTCTATTTCTTCTCCGCGTCGTACACGGCGTGGAAAAGCGCGCCAACCGGCGCAGGCTGGAAAAAGCCATGAAGCAGGCGGAAAAGGAAAAGGCGGAGGAGATCGCCCGCGCCCGCGCACAGGGCGCCGCCGAGGAGCGCGAGCGCGCCGAGGCGGAGGCTGCCCGCGCTGAGGCCGCCGCTGCCGAAGAAGCCGCGCAGGAGCCGCAGGCCGGCACATCGGCCGAAGCGAGCGCCGAGCCGCCCGCCGCGCAGGACTGATATTTTGCAGAGCATCAAAAAGAGGGCGTCTTTTCCGTTGGAAAGACGCCCTCTTTTCCGCTCTCTATGCTCGTTTCCGTGCCGCGACAAACAGGTTCGGCGGCGCGGGGAACAGGTTCTCCGTTTCCAGCACCTTAAATCCCGCCGCGGCGATGTCCTCCTCCAGCGTCCGCATTTTGTCGAACGCAACATAGGGCATTTTCCCCGTGCGGCTGCGCCACCACTTCCGCAGTCTCTCCCGCGTCAGTCCCTCGCCGAGACAGTCCGTCACCGAGAGGAACATTCCCTCCGGCTTGAGCAGCGCGCGGATGCGAGCGAGTGTCCGAGCGCGGTCCTCCACATACAGCAACACATTGCAGGCCAGCACCGCGTCGAAAGCTCCTTCGCGCAGGCTCTCGTCGAAAAGGTCCGTCTGTGAGACCGCCACGTTCTCCACGCCCTGCGGCGCGAGCTTCGCGCGGAGCCTCCGCACCATCTCCTCCGAAAGGTCGATCGCGCGCACCTCCGCCACCCGCCGCGCGACCGGCAGCGTCACGATCCCCGTACCGCAGGCAAAGTCCAGCACGCGGTCGGCGGGCGCGAGATAGCGCAGCATATTCTCCACCGTTTTCCGGTAGGCCTCCTCATACCGCGGACCGATCTGCGAATCGTAGGTCTGCGAGCGCTTGTTCCAGTATTCCTGCACCGTCGTCATACGCTCTCCCTCCTCACCTTTCCGGCCGGTAGCCCTCGCTCCCGCCGTAGATATGCACCGAACGCTCACGGTACAGCGTCAAAAGCGCGTCGGCCAGCGCGCTGGGGTCGTGGCGGGCAAAATCGCCCGCCGCCGACGCGAGCGGATACTCGATCAATTCTATGCCCATCTCCGCGATGCGTCCGCGGTCGACGCGCAGCGCCTCCGCGCCCTCGGCGCGGTAGCGCTCCGCCAGCTCCGGCGGAATAGGGGAGGAATTGGCGAGGCACAGCTCCACCATGCTCCCCTTGCCGTGGCGCAGCAGCGCCGCGAGATGGTCGGCGGCGGTGTAGCCCTCGGTCTCGCCGTCCTGCGTCATGATGTTGCAGATGTAGACCTTGCGCGCGTCGGACGCGGCAATGGCCTCCGCCACGCCGTCCACCAGCAGGTTTGGAATAATGCTCGTGTACAGGCTACCCGGACCGAGCAGGATAAGATCCGCCGCTGCGATGGCGTCCAGCGCGGCGGGCAGCGCCTTGGGGTGCGCGGGCAGCAGCTCAACATGATCGATGCGGCAGTCCTGCTTTTTCTTGAAGCCGAAAATACTGCTCTCCCCGACAACATACGCGCCGTTTTCAAAGGTCGCGGCAAGGCGCACGTCCGCCGTCGTGACGGGGATAACCGTGCCGCTGATGGCAAGCACCTGCCCCATGCTCTTGACCGCCTCCTCAAACGAGCCGGTCACGCCGTTGAGCGCGGCGAGAAGAAGGTTGCCGAAGCATTGGCCGCACAGCGTGCCGCTTTCAAAGCGGTAGGTCAGCAGCTGCTGCATCACCGGCTCGGTATTCGCCAGCGACTCCATGCAGTGCCGGATGTCGCCGGGCGGAAGCAGGCCCAGGTCGCGGCGCAGCATGCCGCTGCCGCCCCCGTCGTCCGACACGGTGACGATGGCGGTCAGATTTTTCGTATATTTTTTTAAGCCCCGCAGCATGGTGGAAAGGCCCGTGCCGCCGCCGATGGCGACGATGCGCGGCCCCTGCTCCCACTGACGCGGCGACGGTAATTCGAGTTCCATAAGGTTCGCCTCACAAAAAGAGTGTCGGGACGCTCCGGCAATGCGCCGGTTTTTAAGATTATAGCAGTTTTTTCAAGATGATACAAGTCTCCTTGCTTTTTCGCGCGAAATCAGCTATGATAATATGTAAGCTGCCGTGCTTGCGGGTATGCGTCCCGCCGCCGGCGCCGCGCCGCGGGCAGAAGGCGCTTGCGGTGCTTGCCCCGGTCAAAAAGAGAGAAATGCAGGAGGTCCTTTTATGAATCGGAAGAAAGCCGCTCCCGCCCCCGTCCTCACGCCTGAGGAGTTGTACGCTCTCCGCCTTGCCGTTCCCGCCGCGGCGGTCGGCAAGCGCCGTGCATTGCAGGCGCTGCGCGGGCTGGACGCGAAAAAGGTCGGCCTCGCCATCGGCGGTGCGATGGCGGTCACCGCGTTGGTCAACACCGCAGGCCGCTATCAGTTCTACCGCCGCATCGTCTCCGGCGAGCTCAAGCGCCAGCTTGCCGCGGTGAACAAAAAGCTTGATGCGCTCGAGCAGCAGAACGAGGCGCTGCGCGCGGAGCTCGCGCAGCTTCGGAAAGCAAAATAATGCCGCTGAGAAAAGCCGCTGCCACGCAGCGGCTTTTCTGCTGAAATTTTTTCGCTTTCCGCCAAAAAGGCATGGACAAGCAGAGAAAATCGTAGTATACTCCATGCAACCAATATCATGGCAGGTTAAGTCTGGCATTAGAAGAAATTATACCGAAGCAAATAAGGAGGGTCATGGCGATGGCATACAAGGAAAGCTACGCGGGCAAGATCAACCGCAAGCTCAACAAAAAGCTCCATGTGGTAGAGGTAGCGGCGGGGCGGCAGAAGGCCGACCTCGTACTCAAGAACGCAACCTATGTCAACGTTTTCTGCAACCAGCTCAGCCACGGTGACATCGCCGTAGCCGAGGGGCTGATCGCCGGCATGGGCGGTCATTACGAGGGCGCGGTCGAGATCGACGTCTCCGGCAAGCTCGTGCTGCCCGGCTTCGTGGACGCGCATATTCATCTGGAAAGCTCGCTCGTCAGCCCGAAGGAGTTCGCCAAGGCCGTTCTCCCCCACGGCACCACGACCGTCATCACCGACCCGCACGAGATCGCCAACATCATGGGTACGGACGGCATCGAGTATATGCTGCAGGCGACCGAGGATCTGCCGCTCGATGTGCGCTTCATGCTGCCGAGCTGCGTACCCGCCACCCCGCTCGACGAGAGCGGCGCGAACCTCGACTACCGTGCCATCGACAGCTTCTACGAACACAACCGTGTCGAGGGCCTTGCCGAGATGATGAACTATGTCGGCGTCGCCAACGCCGACGAGCAGGTCTTGGAAAAGATCGTTGCGGCGCAGGCGCACCACAAGAAGATCGACGGTCACGCCCCCGGTCTCACCGGCAACGACCTTAACGCCTACATCGCCGCAGGCGTCTACTCCGACCACGAATGCTCCGACATGGCGGACGCGCTCGCCAAGCTGGAACGCGGCCAGTACATCATGATCCGCGAGGGTACCGCCGCGCGCAACCTCGACGCGCTGCTCCCGCTGCTCACCCCGCAGTACTACACCTACTGTATGTTCTGCACGGACGACAAGCACCCCAACGACCTGCTGGAAAAGGGCCACATCGACTACATCATCAAGCGCGCCATCGCCGCGGGCGTGGACCCCATCATCGCCGTCAAGTGCGCCAGCCACCACGCCGCGCGCTACTTCCTGCTCAACAACCGCGGTGCCATCGCCCCGGGCTTCCTCGCCGACTTCGTCATCATCGATAACTTCCGCGACTTCAACATTCTGGAGGTCTACAAGCGCGGCAAGCGGATGTACGACGGCAAGACCGTCGCGCCGTTTGAAACGCCGGAGATCGACCCGCACCTTATCAAGCGCTCCCACGACACCTTCCATGTCGCCCACCTCACCGCCGCCGACTTCACCGAGACCCGCCCGCGCGCCGTACTCGGCATGGTCCCCGGTGAGATCGTCACCACCGACGCGGGCTACGCCGACAAGATCGATCTGGAGCATGACATTCTCAAGATCGCCGTCATCGAGCGCCATAAGAACACCCACCATATTGGCATCGGCTACATCAAGGGCTACGGCCTCAAGTCCGGCGCGGTGGCGACCTCCATCTCGCACGACAGCCATAATATCATCGTCGTCGGCACGAATGAGGAGGACATCGCGGCCGCGGCCAACCGCGTCGTGGAGCTGGGCGGCGGCATCGTCGTCCTCGACCGCGGCGAGGTACTCGGCGAGGTGCAGCTTCAGATCGCAGGCATCATGAGCGAGGAGCCGCTCGTGGATGTGAACCGCGAGCTGGAAAACGCCAAGGAAAAGGCGTTCGCCCTCGGCGTGAGCCGCGGGGTCGATCCGTTCATGACGCTCTCGTTCATGGCGCTGCCAGTCATCCCGACCCTGCGCCTGACCACCCGCGGCGTGTTCGACACCGTGACGCAGAAGTATGTGTAAGCAGACCGCATAAGGAACGGGCGCCGCTCCTTTGAGCGGCGCCCGTTTTCAGCGTATCCTTATTCGTGCAGACGGTTCAGCGAACGCTGCCGTCGGCGTTGAAGGTGGGCAGCGGGGCGAGGAATTTGATGTCGCCGCGGTTCTTGGCGTCGCCCTCGGCGAGAACGGCCATGCGTCCGGCGACCGTGCCGCCCGCCTTGGCGACCAGAGTCTCCATCGCGTGCAGGCTGCCGCCGGTGGAGATCACATCGTCCACGATCAAAATCTTCTTGCCGCGGATGAGGTCTGCGTCGTCGCGGCCGAGGAAAAGCTGCTGCACGCCGAGCGTGGTGATGGAGCGGTCCTCGACGGAGATGGGGTCGGGCATGTAGACCTTGGGACCCTTGCGGGCGGTGAAATACTTCTTCGCGCCGCTCTGGCGCGCCATCTCGTGAATGAGCGGAATGCTCTTGGCCTCGGCGGTGAGGAGATAGTCATAGTCCATGTCCTCCGCAAGCTTGAGCAGATCGCGGGCGCAGGCGACGGTCAGCTCGGCATCGCCGAACATGATGAAAGCGCCGATGTAGAAATCCTCCGTCACCTTGCAGATGGGGAGATCGCGGACGAGGCCCGCAACATGCATGGGATAAGTCATCATAATCAGGTTTCCTCTCTTACTTATACTTGCTTTTTGTTCTTCGCCCGGTCAGTTCCTCGGCTCGCGGACATCGCTTTCCACATCGATGATGTCCGGCGCATCCGGCTTCTCCGGCACGACGAGCGCCATAATGAGGTAGAGCAGAACGCTCGTGCCATAGAAAAACGCCAGCAGCGCCCAGATCACGCGGACGATGGTGGGGTCAATGTTGAAATAGTCCGCCACGCCGCCGCACACACCGGCGAGCTTCCGGTCGGTCCTAGTGCGGTAAAGTCTCTTTTTCACGGAGAATAACTCCCTTCTTTTGTTTGCACGGTAAAGTATAGCATGACTTCCGCGCGCTGTAAATCACTTTTTTCGACCCATCAGCGCAAACCAGCCGAAGGTCATCGGCCAAAGCGTTCCCGCCATGAGTACCATGGCAAAGTAGCGGATCGCGTCGCCGACGCTGTTCGCGCCGAACGCCGCCGTCAGCGGAGCCTTGAGCGCCACGCGCACGGCGAGCGTCAGCCCAAGCCCCAGCGCGACCTTGAGTACCTGCGCCCACCACACGGCCTGCGTTTCAAAGCGGGTGTAGTGCCGGTCGGCAAGCACCGAGACGACCGCGCCCAGCACAAGGCCGAGCATGGACCACGCCGTTTTGACCGCGTGGTCGAAGTTTGTCCGGTCGCCGCCCGCGCCCGCGCGAACAGAGAGCGCATAGAGCAGGAACAGCACAGCGGGAACGAGCATGATGAGCCACGCGCGTTCCAGCACCTCGCCGCGATGGCGGATCTCCTCGAGCAGCGGGGCGAGCGCGAGGACCAGTACCCATGTCAGCACGAACGAAACGCCCACATCGAGCGGCGTGTGTACGCCGAGGTACATACGGGAAAACGGGATCAGCACCGTGAGCAGCAGACACACCGCGCGCACCCACAGCTTTTTCGTCACGCAGGCAAGTCCGCCGTAGCCCGCGACCGCGTTCTGCGCGTGACCCGAGGGGAACGAAAAGCCCGTCGCGCCCGCGCGGGCGGACTCCACGATCTTAAACGAGGGGTCCAGCACCCATGGCCGCGGAATGCAGAAGGTGATCTTCAGCGCCTGATTGACCGCCGTTCCCGTGAAGCACAGGAGCATCAGAAAATAGCCCTTATTCTTGTCCACGCACCAGAACACCGTCAGCATCAGCAGCATAAACAGCATCTCGCCGCCCAACTCGGTCACGAGCTGCATGACCGTATCGAGCAGCGGCGTCCGCAGCGCGGCGATGGCGCGCAGGCAGCCGAGATTCCATGCCATAAAAGCGCTCATAGCAACATTATCTCCCATCTTTTTCCAAAATCGTCTGCTTATTATAAGGCAGGGCGCGTGCAAATGCAAACCTTTCCGGCAAAAATTAACGCAAACACGGCGAAAACACTTGAAACTTCCCGCAGCCTGTGCTATAAACAATGGGTAGAGAAACGCGAGGAACGGGAAAATAGCGGGTTTTGCTGCGTGCAGAGAGGACCGGTCATCGGCTGGAAGCCGGTCTGCGGAGCGCCGCTTGGTTCGCCCGGGAGCGGCCGCGAGGAAAGGCGCGGACGGCTGACCGCCGTTAACGGGTCGCGAGTGCGCGCAGACGGTCTGCGCGAATTTGGGTGGTACCACGGAAGAGTTCTTTCGTCCCATGCGGACGAGGGGCTTTCTTTTTTTGCCCCCATGACCGTCAGGAACTTTCCACAAAAGAAGGAGAAATGATATGAAGCAGCAATTGGAAGCCATTCGCGCCAAGGCTCTGGAAGCCATCGTCGGCGCGGAAAAGGCAGAGGACCTTGAGGCGCTGCGCGTGCAGTACCTCGGCAAGAAGGGCGAGTTGACCGCCGTTTTGAAGCAGATGGGTTCGCTCAGCGCCGAGGAGCGCCCCGTCATCGGCCAGCTCGCCAACGAGGTGCGCGCACGGCTTGAGGAGAGCGTGGAGGTCCGCTCCAAGGAGTTGGCCGCAAAAGCGCTGGAGATGAGGCTCAAGGCCGAGGCGGTGGACGTCACCATCCCCGGCAAGGCCGTGAAGATTGGCAAAAAGCACCCGATGTATCAGGTACTCGACGAGATCAAGGACGTCTTCATCGGCATGGGCTTTGAAATTCTCGAGGACCGCGAGGTCGAGACCGCCGACTACAACTTCACCAAGCTCAACTGCCTCGAGGGACACCCCGCCCGCGAGTGGACGGACACGTTCTACTTCACCGAGGACAGCTCCATTCTGCTGCGCACGCAGACCTCTCCCATGCAGATCCACGCGATGGAGACGCGCTCTCTGCCCATCCGTATTCTCGCTCCGGGCCGCGTGTACCGCAAGGACGAGGTGGACGCCACCCATTCCCCCATGTTCCACCAGATCGAGGGCATGGTCATCGACAAGGGCGTGACGATGGCGGACCTCAAGGGTACGCTCAACGCCGTCATGGAGGAGCTGTACGGCAAAGGCACGGTCACGCGCTTCCGCCCGCACCACTTCCCGTTCACCGAGCCGAGCTGTGAGATGGACATTCAGTGCCACAAGTGCCACGGCGCAGGCTGCCCGACCTGCAAGGGCGAGGGCTGGATCGAGGTCCTCGGCGCGGGCATGGTCCACCCCAAGGTGCTTGAGGGCTGCGGCATCGACAGCACCGTTTATTCCGGCTGGGCCTTCGGCATGGGTCTCGAGCGCCTGGCGCTCGGCCATTTCAAGATCGGCGATCTGCGATTGATCTTTGAAAATGATGTCCGGTTCCTTGAACAGTTCTGAGAAAGGAGAGCGAAGAAAATGAATTTAAGCAGAAATTGGCTCAATGAGTTCGTGGACCTCCACGATGTCACCGACAAGCAGTTCAACGACGAAATGACGCTCTCCGGCTCCAAGGTCGAGACCATCGAGCGTCTGGACGAGAGCCTTAAGAATGTGGTCGCGGGCAAGATCCTCTCCATGGAAAAGCACCCCGACAGCGACCATATGTGGGTCTGTCAGCTTGACGTGGGCAAGGACGCGCCTGTCCAGATCGTCACCGGCGCGTGGAATGTTCATGTCGGCGACCTTGTTCCCGCGGCGCTGCACAAGTCCGTGCTGCCCGGCGGCGTGAAGATCGAAAAGGGCAAGCTGCGCGGCGTGGCGTCCGACGGTATGCTCTGCTCGCTCAAGGAGCTGGGGCTGACCGCCGAGCACGACTTCCCCTACGCGGTCATCACGCCCGCAGCGCTTCTGAACGACTATCATCCCATCGACCCCGCCAAGCCCTCCATTCCCGCCGATGTCAAGCCCGGCGACAAGGTCTTCGGACCGGTCGTGGCGGCGCGAGTGCTTGAGTGTGCGCCGCAGAGCGGCGGCGTGTTCCACACCTGTCTCGATCTCGGCGGCTCGACCGCCTGTCCCGATACGGTCTGCTCCAATCTGCACGAGGGCGATCTGGTCGCCTACAACACCATGTCCAATTCCGTCTGCACGCTTGCCGATCTGCACGCCGAGCAGAAGGAATTCCCCCATTGCATCGCCGACGGCATCTTTGTCCTGCACGAGGACGAGGTCAAGCCCGGCGACGACATGGCGAAGGTCATCGGCTATGACGACAGCGTCGTTGAATTCGAGATCACGCCCAACCGTCCCGACTGTCTCTCCGTCATCGGTCTTGCCCGCGAAGCGAGCGCGACCTTTAAGCGCCCCCTCACGCTGCACACGCCCGAGGTCAAGGGCTGCGGCGGCAGCATCGCGGACCTTGTGGACATTGAGATCGAGGACGGCGAGCTTTGCCCGCGCTACACCGCGCGCATGGTGAAGAACGTTAAGATCGCGCCGTCCCCGAAGTGGATGCGCGAGCGCCTGCGTAACTCCGGCGTGCGTCCCATCAACAACATCGTGGACATCACGAACTATGTCATGCTCGAGTACGGCCAGCCGATGCATGCCTTCGACTTCTCCTGCGTGGACGGCGGGAGGATCGTCGTCCGCACCGCGCGCGAGGGCGAGGTCATTCAGACCCTCGACGGCAACGACCGCAAGCTGACGACCAGTATGCTCTGCATCTGCGACGAGCATAAGCCTGTGTGCGTGGCGGGCGTGATGGGCGGCGCGAACAGCGAGATCGTCGGCGACACGGCAATGGTCCTCTTTGAAAGCGCGAACTTCAACGGCGTGTCCGTCCGCCGCACGGCGGCGGCGCTCGGTATGCGTACCGACGCCTCCGCGCGCTACGAAAAGGGTCTTGACCCGATGAACACGATGAAGGCGGTGCAGCGCGCCTGCGAGCTGGTCGAGCTGCTTGGCTGCGGCGAGGTCGTGGACGGTGTGATGGATGTCATCGCCAAGGACAAGGCCCCCACGGTCGTAAAGCTTGAGCCGGAGAAGATCAACGCGCTGCTCGGCACCGATCTGCCCGAGAGCCTGATGCGCGAGATCCTCCTCTCCCTTGGCTTTGCGCTCAGCGGCGACGACATTCTCGTTCCCAGCTGGCGCGGCGATGTGGAGCATTACAGCGACATCGCCGAGGAGGTCGCCCGCTTCTACGGCTACAACAACATTCCCTGCACCCTCATGCGCGGCGAAACGACGCGCGGCGGCTTCTCGGAACAGCAGCTTTTTGACCGCGCGCTCGGCGCGGCCTGCCGCACGCTCGGCTACGATGAGATCATCACCTACTCGTTCATCAGCCCGTCGTACTACGACAAGATCCGTATGCCGAAGGACTCCACGCTGCGTAAGAGCTTGAAGATCCTCAACCCGCTCGGCGAGGACACCTCCATCATGCGGACCACCATTCTCCCCTCCATGTTGGAGATCATCACCCGCAACTACAATTACCGCAACAAGGCTGTCCGTCTCTACGAGCTGGGCAAGATCTATCTGCCGCGTGAGGACGGTCTGGCCGACGAGCCGAAGATTCTCTCCCTCGGCGCCTACGGCGACGGCATGGACTTCTTCACGCTCAAGGGCGGCATCGAGGCGCTGCTCGGCGCGTGCCGCATCGAGGGCGTCCGCTTCGAGGCCTGCACCGACAACGCCTCCTACCACTCGGGCCGCTGCGCGAAGGTCTATGCCGGCGGCACGGAGCTGGGCGTCTTCGGTCAGATCCACCCGCTCGTCGCGGCGAATTACGGCGTGGACGCCGAAATTTACGCCGCCGAGCTTAGCTTTGCCGCGCTCTATTCCGTGCGCGGCGGCATTCCCGTCTACCGCCCGCTGCCGAAATTCCCCGCCGTCACACGCGACATCGCCGTGGTGTGCGCCGAGGAAGTGACCGTCGGCGCGCTGGAGGACTGCATCCGCCGCGGCGCAAAGGGCCTTTTGAAAAAGGTCGAGCTGTTCGACATCTACCGCGGCATCGGCGTCGCCCCCGGTCACAAGTCCGTGGCGTTCAGCCTGACGCTGCGCGCGGACGACCGCAGCCTCACCGGCGAAGAGGCCGACGCGGACGTGCAGAGCATTCTCGTTCTGCTCGAAAGCGAGTTGGGTGCAAAGCTGCGCTGACCCCCCGTCAACACAAGCCGAAGCGGCGGCCTTGCGGCCGCCGCTTCTCCGCTTTATCTCATTAGGGCGGCACATTACAGTTTTGTTACAGATGCCCGAAAGCCCTTTACTTTGCAAATATTTGGGGTATACTGGCAAGCGGAAGGAGGGAGACCGAATGGATGATTTCACCCGCAAGTTCAACGCCGCAAAAGAAAAAGACGAAGAGATCCGTCATATCCTGACCGGTGTATACACGGCTCTGGAGGAGAAGGGCTATAACCCCATCAACCAGCTCGTAGGCTACATCCTTTCGGAGGACCCCACCTACATCACCAACCACCGGCAGGCGCGTACGCTGATCCGCAAGCTCGATCGCGACGAGCTGCTGCAGGTGCTTTTACGGAATTACCTGAACCAATAAGATCGGTTTTCTGAATTTTCTGAAATGCCCCACGGGTCGAAAAAAGGCCCGCGGGGTGTTTTTTGCCGTCCGGTTGACAAGCCGGACGCAGAATGATAGAATATCTACCATCAGTAACAGAGTGAGGAGTGTTTTCATTATGGCAGAAGCTGCTGAAAATCTTGTTTACCGCGGTCACCCGCTGCGCCGTGTGGATAATCTTGTCTACTACGGCTCGATGGCGGATAAGTATATCATCATGATGCAGGTGCTTGACACGGAGGATGTGAAGGACCTCAAGTTGGCCAAGCGCGTGTCCATTCAGCTCCAGCTGACCGATCCCGACCTCCGCTCGCGCGACCGCGTGGTCCGCTCCACGGAGAAGGGCAGCATGGCCGAGGCCATGGAGTTCGCCACCATCTGGCTCGAACGCGCCCTGAGCGGGAAGATGTGATCCGTCGAAACCGAAAAGCAAGCTCTCATGCCGTCGGCATGAGAGCTTTTCACCGCATTCGTCCCGCATGGGAGAAATCCGCTCTTGCCCTTGTGCGGGATTTCGGTTATACTGGGAAAAACGCTTCAGACAGACAAGGAGGGTCCCCTTATGGGTCTGTTTTCCAAGGGCGCTCCGGCGAAGTCCGCCGCGCCGGAATTTATCGAGGTCGGCCAGATCGTCAACACGCACGGCGTGCGCGGCGATGTGAAGGTCCAGCCGCGGGATGTGACGCCCGAGCAGCTCGTCGGCTTCAAGGCGCTCTACATGGACGGCACACAGTTCCGCCCCACCGACCGCCGCGTGCAGGGCGGCATGGTTCTCATGCACTTCCCCGGCTGGGACGATATGACCGCCGCGGAAACGCTGAAAACCAAGATCCTCTCCATCCGGCGCAGCGAGGTGCAGCTCAAGCGCGGCGAATTTCTCGACGCCGAGCTGATCGGTATGCAGGTCTACGAGCAGTTCCTGCACCGCTACATCGGCACGGTGGAGGAGGTTCTCACCTACCCCGCCCACAAGCTCTACAAGGTCCGCGGGCCGGAGAAATGCTATCTCATTCCCGCCGTGCAGGACATCTTCATCGTGGACATCGACGGCGACAAACGCGAAATTTATGTCAAGATGATCGAGGGGCTGGAAACCGATGCGAATTGATATTCTCACGCTCTTTCCCGACGCGGTGGACGCGATGATGAACGCGAGCATTCTCGGCCGCGCGCAGGAGCGCGGCTATATCGTCATCAAGACCCACCAGATACGGGACTTCACCACCAACAAGCAGATGCAGGTGGACGACTACCCCTACGGCGGCGGGCGCGGCGCGGTGATGCAGGCCGACCCGCTCTACCGCTGCTGGGCGCATGTGTGCGAGGAGGCGGGGTCGCGGGGCCGCACCATCTACCTCTCCCCCTGCGGGCGCACATTCACGCAGGCCGTCGCCCGCGAGCTGAAGGAGCGCTTCGACCATCTCATTCTCGTCTGCGGCCACTACGAAGGCATCGACCAGCGCTTCATCGACGAATGCGTGGATGAGGAGATCAGCATGGGCGATTTCGTCGTCACCGGCGGCGAGATCCCCGCCATGGCGCTCGCGGACGCGGTTTGCCGCATGGTCCCCGGCGTCCTCCCCGGCGAGGAATGCTTCATGGAGGAATCGCATTGGGACGGGCTGCTGGAATACCCGCAGTTTTCCCGTCCCGACGAGTGGCACGGCCGCCGCGTGCCGGACGTGCTGCTCTCCGGCCACCACGGAAACGTGGAAAAATGGCGCAGAAAGGAAAGCTATATCCGCACGATGCTCCGCCGTCCCGACCTCTGGGCGCGGTTTGACGAGAGCCGGTGCAAGACCAAGGGCGAGCGCAGGCTCCTCGCCGAGGCAAAGGCCGAGGCCGCGGAGCGGCTCGCCGCGCAGGCTGCCGAAGCGGCAGCCGCCGAAAATTCTTCAAACGAGGTGCATTGACATGGCAGGCATTACCCATGCAGCAGAAAATCCCGCGCTTCTCACGCAGGTCGAGCGCGAAGCCGCCGCCGCCGCGCAGGAACTGGCCGAGGCTGCGCGGCTCCGCCGCGGACAGATCGTCGTCGTCGGCTGCTCGACGAGCGAGGTCGTCGGCCGTCAGGTCGGCAGCTGGTCCACGCCGGAGGTCGCACAGGCCATCTTCCGCGGTCTCTCCGGCGTATTCACGCCGATGGGCGTATACCTCGCGGCCCAATGCTGCGAGCATCTGAACCGCGCGCTCATCGTGGAACACGAGGCCGTGCCGGACGCGGAGATCGTCAATGTCCTGCCCCAGCCCAAGGCGGGCAGCTCGTTCGCCACCGCCGCCTACGAGGGCTTCCGCCACCCCGTCGCGCTGGAGGAGATCCGCGCCGACGCGGGGCTGGACATCGGCGGAACGCTCATCGGCATGCACCTGAAAAAAGTCGCCGTTCCGGTCCGGCTCAAGCAGAGCCGCATCGGGCAGGCCATCGTCCTCGCCGCGCGCACGCGCCCCAAATTCATCGGCGGCGAGCGCGCCATCTACAACGAGGAGCTGAAAAACGGCTACCCCGACTTCACCGAATAACAAAAGCTGTGACCGCGGGCCTTCCTGATCTTCCGGACCTGCTGTCCAATGCTGTAATAATCCAAAAATCCACCGCCCATCAAATTTAATAACACTTGAATTGTATGGACTTTTGATGTAGTATAAAAAATGTACAGGTGGAGTAGTCCCGTAACCCCTGCGGTTACGGGACTACTCCCCTTTTGTCGGAGTGTAATTATAGGACTTAAAGAAATGCAGTAATATCAACCGTTTGCAGGTCGTTGGCAAGAAGTTTTATCCATGCAGATGATATAGTCTGAAATGTCTTCGGTTTTTGTTTCTGTTTCCACTACTACTGTGACTTTTTTATCCTCGTTTTCGAGATCGCGAAAAAGGTCCAACATAATTTCAACTGCTTCGTCCATTTCATGAGGAATAGCAGATAGGTTCTTAAGTGTTATTGTTGTTGGAAATTCAAACGAATAATACAAACAGTCCCAAAGCGTATCCATGTTTCGGCCATATTGATCGGGCAGTCGAAAAACTGTTTTGATATATTCATGGAGATCCCACAGGGATTTAATTCCCGTGAAGTCCAACACGATACTTTTCATCTGACGCCCTCCGTTCCAATTTCAAAAAACGCCTCCAGCGCGTCGTGTCCGCGTTTCGCCCGCGCAAGGGAGGCGACCGCCTCCTCCTCCAGCGCACGGCGCACACGGCGGATCAGGCGCAGGTGCGCCTTTTCCGCGCGCGTCAGCTTCTCCTCCGCCATCGCGTCAACGCGCAAGCGGCGGTAGGGCTTTCCCTCATAGCGCAGGCCCTCGCCTGTCGTGATAAACGCAAGGCCGCGCGCAGGGAGCAGAAGATGCCGCAATTCCGCGGGCCGCAGCGGGTTGCGGCAGACGATGCAGTCCTCCCCCGCGCCGAGCGCGGCGCCGCAAGGTCATAGCAGGGCGAGAGGTCGACATAACGCTCATGTGCGCCCATATACCGCGGCTCCAGCACATGGGGTACGGTTCCTTAGGACACCCGATATCCGAGCGGCGGCATTCAGAACCTCCAGTAGACCCTGACCTCCTGCTCGCCGCTATCGGGGTTCCTCTCGCCGATTTCGAGCTTTTCGATCAGCGCCACCGCCAGATCCCGCGGCAGCGTCTCGAGCTTCAAAAGCTCCCGCGCTTTTCGGAGCAGGCCGTCCTTCTCCCTTGCAGGCTCCGCTGCCGCAAGCTCCGTATCAAGCTGCGCGAGCCGGCGCAGCATTAAGAGGGAAGATAAATGAGAATTAAAGCAAAGGGTCAACTGCGTTTTCGCATATTCCTGGTGGTCACTCTCTTGGCGTCGATCGCCTTAACATATACGGTCTTTGCCTCCGCAAAGTGAGCGGGGGATGAGGCTACGCAGCGCTCCTTCGACGAGCTGACGAGCGAAACGAAGCGTCTGGCTGCGGATATTGCCAACACAATTCAAACGGATGGTGTCATTCTCACCGCCATGGCGGACCTGCTCGCCAATCAAGACCTGAGCAATTACCGCAATCCCATCGTGCTGGAGATCATGAACTCCTTCAATCTGGACAAGACCTTTATCGAGGATCTGCAGCTGCTTATGCCAGACGGAATGATGCTCCGCCGAAACGGCGTATGGCACAATGTTTCCGGCTTGATAGACTTTGAGACAGAAGCGAACATGGGCGCCTACATTTCAGACCGTACCGAGAGCTTTTTCGCCCCCGGAGAATACATTATGTGCAGCGCCGTGCCGGTCGTGCGGGACGGTGAGGTCGCCGCCATGCTCTACGGCGTGGTCCGGCTGCAGACGGTCTCCCGCATATATAAGGGCCTTCACGCTCATTGTTGACGGAAATACCGGCGATATTCTGCTGGACACATGGCACAACAAGCTCGGCAACATAAGCGAGCTGGGCGGCCGCAAATCGCTCAAGGGGAAGGGCTTTGAGCAAGCCATGGAGGGCATACACGACGGTGGGAGCGGCGACATGGCCTTCATCTCCCAGTCTACGGGGAAAATTCTGTACGCGGAGCGCGGGCACGAGGCGGGAGACCTGATGCTGCGCTTCGTCGCGGAGAGCCTGATGGAGCAGTTTCCGAAGGGCTC